>WFVN01000037.1 GCA_015491615.1 Gammaproteobacteria bacterium | reverse complement strand
GAGGCCATGGCGGTGCGCCCGTCCAGGCTGGCGGCACTCTTGAGGCGCAGCCAGGGACGGCCCCGTTCCATGCGCGCCACGAAGCCGATGTTCAACTCCCGCGCCGGTCCGGCCATGAGGCCGCAGGCCACCGAAATGCCGGCAGCACGCAGACGCGCCAGGCCCGCGCCGCGAACGCGCGGGTTGGGGTCCTCCATGGCCGCCACCACCCGCACCACCCCCGCCGCCACCAGGGCGTCGGCGCAGGGCGGGGTGCGGCCATGGTGGCTGCAGGGTTCGAGGGTGACATAGCAGGTAGCGCCGCGCGCCGCTTTCCCCGCCTGGCGCAGGGCGACCACCTCGGCGTGCGGAGCGCCGGCGCGCTCGTGCCAGCCCTCCCCCACCACACGCCCGTCGCGCACCAGCACGCAGCCCACGCGCGGATTGGGGTCGGTGGTGTAGAGGCCGCGCCGGGCCAGGCGCAAAGCGCGCGCCATCCAGCGGGCGTCGTCAGTCGTCGTCATCGAGGAGCTTGAGTTGCCGACGGTCGGGGGCGAGGCCCTTCTCCAGGCGCTCGATCTCCTCGCGGAAGGCGGCCACGTCCTGGAAGCTGCGATAGACGGAGGCGAAGCGCACGTAGGCCACCTGGTCGAGGGCGCGCAGCTCTTCCATCACCCATTCGCCGAGGAGCCGGCTGCTCACCTCCCGCTCCCCCAGGGCACGGCTCTGGCGCTTGATGCGCACGATGGCCGCCTCCACCCGGTCCATGGGCACGGGGCGTTTCTCCAGGGCGCGCAGGAGGCCGGCGCGTAGCTTGTCCTCGTCGAAGGGTTCGCGGGAGCCGTCGCGCTTGATCACCCGCGGCATGATCAGCTCGGCGGTCTCGTAGGTGGTGAAACGCTCCCGGCAGGCCTGGCACACCCGCCGCCGGCGCACTTGATCCCCTTCCCCGGCGAGACGCGAGTCCACGACCTTCGTGTCTTGGGCGCCGCAGAAGGGACAGCGCACGGCGAACCACCCTAGCCGTACACGGGATAGCGCCGGCACAGGTCTAGGACCTGCTGGCGCACTTCATCGACCACCGCTGCGTTGTCCAGGTCGTCGAGGACGCGGGCGATCCATTCCGCCAGCTGGCGCGCCTCGGGCACCTGGAAGCCGCGGGTGGTGATGGCAGGGGTACCGATGCGGATGCCACTGGTGACGAAGGGCGACTGGGGGTCGTTGGGGACGGTGTTCTTGTTGACGGTGATGTTGGCGCGCCCGAGGGCCGCCTCCGCGTCCTTGCCGGTGAGGTTCTGGTTACGCAGGTCCACCAGGAACAGGTGGTTGTCGGTGCCGCCGGAGACGATCTTGAAGCCAAACTCCATGAGGTGGGCGGCCATAGCGCGGGCGTTCTTGATGACCTGCGCCTGGTAGTCCTTGAATTCCGGCTCCATGGCCTCCTTGAAGGCCACCGCCTTGGCGGCGATGACGTGCATGAGGGGGCCGCCCTGGGTGCCGGGGAAGACCAGCGAGTTGAGTTTCTTGTAGAGGGCCTCGTCGCCGCCCTGAGCGAGGATCATGCCGCCGCGGGGGCCACGCAGGGTCTTGTGGGTGGTGGTGGTGACCACGTGCGCGTGCGGCAAGGGGTTGGGGTAGAGGCCGGCGGCCACCAGCCCGGCCACGTGCGCCATGTCCACGAACAGATAGGCGCCCACTTTGTCTGCGATCTCGCGGAAGCGCGCCCAGTCCACCACCCGCGAGTAGGCGGAGAAGCCGGCCACCAACATCTTGGGCTTGTGCTCCAGGGCCAGGGCCTCCACCTGGTCGTAGTCGATCTCGCCGGTGGCCTCGTCCACTCCGTACTGGACGGCGTGGAAAAACTTGCCGGAGAAGTTGACCCTGGCACCGTGGGTGAGATGCCCCCCATGCGCCAGGTTCATGCCGAGGATGGTGTCGCCCGGTTCCAGGAGGGCAAAATAGACGGCAGCGTTGGCCTGCGAACCGGAATGGGGCTGAACGTTGGCGTAATCGGCGCCGAACAGGGTCTTGGCGCGGTCGATGGCCAACTGTTCAGCGATGTCCACGTATTCGCAGCCGCCGTAGTAACGGCGACCGGGATAGCCCTCGGCGTACTTGTTGGTGAGGACCGTGCCCTGGGCCTCCATCACCCGCGGACTGGCGTAGTTTTCCGAGGCGATGAGTTCGATGTGTTCTTCCTGGCGACGGGCCTCTTTCTGGATCGCCTCCCACAAGGCCTCGTCATACCCTTCGATGGTCATGTCGCTGGAAAACATGGATGCTGTCCACTCCTGATGGATGCTCGGGCTGGGGGACGCGAAAATATACTCCAAATCCCGGTGCGTTTCATGGCCCGGCGGTGGACGGAACCGGCGTTTCCGCTAGAATTGGGCAATCTCGAACCGCGGAGCATCCCGGGCCCATGGGCAGACACGGCGATTCCGAGGCCCTTCTGCAGCAACTGGCGCGCAACAGCGCCCCCTACCAGGACCCTCTCCTGCGTGTGCGCTGGCCGTTGCTGGACTCGGACCCGCGCCCCTGGCTCCCCGACGCCGCCCTCTCTCTCCACGGCCTGCCCGAATTCGAGGCACTGCCGGAGGAGCAGCGGCGCGCCCTCTCCCGCTATGAGTTCCTGCACATCATTGAGGGGGCGCTGTGGCTGGAGGCGCTGTTCATGGTACGCATCGCCCGCACCCTCGTGCGCCGTGCCCAGCCCCTGGCGGAGAACATCTATCACCTGCACGAACTGCGCGAGGAGGCCGGTCACAGCCTGGTGTTCCTGGAACTACAGAAGCGCACCGGGCCCCTCGTCCCCGCCGGCGCCTACCTGCGCTGGGACCTGCCCAACCTCTTCGCCCGTCTCGCTCCTTTTTCCTCGGTGGCATTCTGGACGGCGGTGCTCATGGGCGAGGAGATCCCCGACCGTCTCAACCGCTTCATCCGCCGCCATCGGGACGAGATCAACCCCGCCGTGTTCGATATCGTCACCCTGCACATGATCGACGAGGCACGCCACATCGCCCACGCTCGCGACACCGTCGAACAGGGTATGGCACGCCTGCCGGCGTGGCGCAAACATCTCTACCGCCCGCTGGTGAACCGTGCCTTCGCCCAGTTCGTGCGCCGCTTCTTCTATCCCACCGCACAGGTGTACGAACTGGCGGGCCTGGCCCCCGGCCACGTGTGGGCCGCACGCGCCTGGAACAATCCCCGGCGGATCGAGTTCGTGCAGTCCTGCGTCGGCTCTTCCATGCGCACCCTGCGCGGTTTCGGCATTCCCCTGGCCTGGCGCTGACCTTTCAAGGACCGCTCCCTCCCTGCCGATACGGCGAGCATCCATAACAATGACGGGAAACACCATGGCCACACCTCCGACCCGGCAATTGCTCCTGCAACAGGCACGCGTGCAATTACGCCTCGCTTGCCGAGATGCGGAGGAGGCCGTCGCCGGCCTGGAAGCGGCATTTGGGCGTTTGGCCGAGCTGCTTTCCCACGACGAGGGGCTGGACGAGACAAGAGCGACCGAAGCACTGGCGGTGGTGATGGAGGCTTGGCCACTCCTGCAGTTCCACGACCGCCAGCGGCAACGCCTGGAACATCTGGACCTCGCCCTCGCCCTGGCCGGCGAGCCCCGCCCCACCCGCGAGGCCTTGGCGGAGCTGGAGAGAGCCTTCACCCTACCGGAGGAACGGGACGCCCTGACGCGCCTGCGCCAAGGCGAACCCTGGCGCAGGGTGGCGGACGACCCCTGGCGCGACGATGGCCCACCCAGCGAGCTGTTTTGAACGGCACCGGAAACGGCGACGCCCCGAAGCATCGGAGCTGTATCCACAGATGCCGGTTCACAAAGACTCGGCACTGCCCGGGGTGATGAGTTCCAGGGTCTCCAGGAAATCCATGAGGGCGTCCTGGATGACGGTGCGCACCACCCCCTCGTCGAGGCGCAGGCGCCGCCAGGCCTCGGCGTCGCAATAGTCTTGGAGCCGTTGATCGTCCTGCACGTCCACCGCCAGGGAGATGACGTCGGCCACGTGCAGGATGCAGGCCTCCAAATAGCCCTTGCGCGCCTCGCCGGGCCGATGGTGATGGGCGATGGCGTCCACCATCACCTCCGGCAGGCGCCAGCGCGCGGCCAGGGCACCGCCCAGTTCGGCGTGGTCGAAGCCCAGCAGCTCCCGCTCCACGGCGCAGACCTCCTCCCCCCGTTCGCGCCGTTGGACGACCTCCAGCACTTCGTGGGGAGCCTCCAGGCACAGGGCCAGGCGCCCCATGTCGTGCAACAGGCCGGCGATGAACAGGCGCTCGGGATGAAGAACGCCGGCGACCCGGGCCAGCCCTTTGGCAGCGAGGGCGGCGAAGACGCTGTGGCGCCAGAAGCTGGCCATGTTGATCTGCTCGATGGGCAGACGGGCGAAACTCTCGAAGGCGACGCCAGCGAGAAGTAGATACTCCAGTTCGCGCAAACCCACCAGGGTGATGGCGCGGGTCACCGTCTCGACCCGGCCGGGGACGCCGTAGGCGGCACTGTTGACCAGCTTCAGCAGGCGCGCGGTGAGGTCCACGTCCTGCTGGATCAGACGCCCCAGTTCGCGCATCTCCACCTGCGGATCCTGGAGGCGATCGCGCACCAGCCAATAGATCTCGGGGAGGGCCACCAGTTTGTCCACCCGGGCGGCCCATTCGTGCACGTTGCGGCGCGGGCGGGGTGAAGGCGCTGCGCTCATCGTCACCTCGTCGTCGTTGCGGGACCTGCCCCTGTAACGACCGACGGCGAGGGTGGCTTGAGCGGTGGACGACGACAAAAACCATGTTGCGGGATCGGGTTTGCGCCCAAATGAATTCTTGTGCTACATAGAATCGGCTGATCGACAAGGCGGATCACCGCCGGCCACCTCAGGAGGGTAAGACGATGGAACAGACGCTCACCGTCATGGTGTATTCGGTACTCGCCATCGCCATTGCGGCCATGGCCTATCTTACCTACAAGATCTACACCTCGGACGACGGCTTCCGTTGACTCCGCCCGTCCGGGCACGCGCGCAAGGGCCGCTTGATGCGGCCCTTCGCTTTTCATGGAACCACGGCGCAGCGCATGACCAGGCGGTGGACCGCCCCCGGTACCAAAGCACGGGCATCCGCCAGGGCGTTGGCCGCCTCCACGCAGACGAATTCCCGCCAGGCCTCCCCCACGTCGCCCATGGCCCGTCCCTTCGCCTCACCGGGGTTCCACACCACGGTGGTGGCGCTGCCCGCCTTCTCCACCCGGATGGCGCGACCGAGGGCCGGGTCTTCGATGGTCACTGGTCCGCCGGCCCCCAGATAGACGCGGTCCGTCTCCCCCTCGAGGCGCACCGGGCCGTGCTGGGTGAACCGGCGCAGGCCGCGGGTCTTGTCCAGATAGGCGCGGCCCGCCAGGCCGTGGATGCGAATGCATTGCACGTCGCCCACCTGGAAATAGGCATGCAGGGCCTGGCCGAGGGTGAAGGGGCGACGGTCTTCGTTGCGGGTGATGAGGGCCATCTCCAGGGTCTCGCCCAGGTGCAGCTCGAGGGTGGGGCGGGCGCGGTGGGGAAAGAGGTGGTAGCTGGCGGCGTCGCGCACCAGGGCGAGGCTGAGACGCACCCCGCCCCTTTCGGGGACGGCGGCGAGGGGTTCCCAGCGGGCGGTGCGGGCGAAACCGTGGGCGGGGAAATCCACTCGCTCGGGATGGGGGCCGAACCAGGGCCAGCACACCGGCACGCCGCCGCGGATGGCCGCGCCCGGGGCGAGTCGGGCGCGGGGCGAGAGCCACAGGACCGGATCCGCCCCTTGCGGTCGCCACTGGAGCAGTTGCCCGCCCTGGAGGGTGAGACGGCCCTCGGCGGCTGGGGCCTGCAGGCGCGCCTCGGGGCCGGCCGGGCCCATCGTCCAGTGGAGCCGACCACCGGCGTGGAAGCGTTCGCGGAGCTTCTCCAGCCAGGCGTTCATACGATCACCGCCACGTCCACGTCCCCCTGTTTTCTGAGTACGGTGAGGCCCACGTCGTTGGGGTGACGGCGCAGGCGCAGGTCCAGCTCGCCGCCCGCCACGCGTAGGCCGCGGATCTCCAGGTGATCCACGTAGTCGGGCAGGCGCGGGTGGCGGAAGCGCAGTTGCGGTTTTTCGGTGTGGAATTCCATCCCCAGGCAGGCCTCCAGGAGCTGGAACACGGCCCCCGCCGCCCAGGCCTGGGGCGAGCAGGCCACCGGGTAGAGGGTGGGCCCCTGGCCAGGCAGGCGTGCAAAGCCGCAGAACAGCTCCGGCAGGCGGTGCAGGTCGAAATGGACGCTGGCGTCCAGCAGACCGGTGAGAATGCGCAGGGCCTCGTCCTTGT
Organism: Gammaproteobacteria bacterium; assembly: GCA_015491615.1. Lineage (GTDB taxonomy): Bacteria > Pseudomonadota > Gammaproteobacteria > S012-40 > S012-40 > S140-43. The sequence goes on along the minus strand of WFVN01000037.1, from coordinate 3,818 downwards.
AGCCATAGCGGGCCAGGCCCAGGGCGATGAGAGCGTTGTCGTGGGGCCACACCGAGCCGTTGTGGTAGGACATGGGATTGTAGCGCGCCTGGCCGGCGGCGAGGGTGCGCACCCCCCAGCCGTTGAAGGCCGGGGCGCTGAGCAAGGTGCGCGCCACACGGCGGGCGTAGCGGGTGGAGGCGATGCCCGCGTAGAGGACGTGGCCAGAGTTGGAGGTGACCACTTTGCAGGGGCGCTTGGCGCCGTCCAGGGCGAGGGCATAGGTGTCCAGCTCGTCGCACCAGAAGGCCGTATTGAAACGCTTTTTGAGGTCCTGGGCTTCGCGTTCCAGTGCCTCCGCGCGGACCACTTCCCCGAACAGGCGCGCGAGGGCGGCGGCGTGGCGCTTGGCCTGGTACACGTAACCTTGCACTTCGCACAGGGCGATGGGGGGCGGGGCATCGGAACCGTCGGCATGGAAGACGGAGTCGTCGGAATCCTTCCAACCCTGCTGTTCCAGGCCGTTGGGACTGCGCTTGGCGTATTCCACGAAGCCGTCGCCGTCGCGGTCGCCGTAGCGGTCGATCCATTCCAGGGCACGCTCGATGTTGGACCAGATGGATTCCACGAAAGGACGGTCGCCGGTGCGCTGATAGTAGACCCCGGCCAGACAGATGAACAACGGCGTGCTGTCGATGCTGCCGTAGTAACGCTTGAAGGGGATTTCCCCCAGTTCGGCCATCTCCCCCCGGCGCACCTCGTGGAGGATCTTGCCCGGCTCGGCGTCCACCGCCGGGTCTTCCCGGTCGGCCTGGTTTTCGGCCAGGAAACGGAGCACCCCACGCGCCACCTCCGGGTCCGTCCACAGGTATTGGAGAGCGGTGATAATGCCGTCACGACCGAAGGGGGTGCTGAACCAGGGCACGCCGGCATAGGGATACTCCCCGGCCGGGGTGTGGCTGAGGAGCATGTGCAAGTCCGCCTGGGAGCGGTTGATCCAGTCGTTGAGCTGTTCGTTGGAGGTGAAGACGGTGGCGGCGCGAGCGCGACGCCGGGCGAGTTCTTCGCTGTGGGTGTGGAAAGCCTCTTGGTAAGGAAGGACGCGGGGTGAGTCGTCTCCCACTTCGCAGGCGATGCCGAGATAGAGTTCCTGGGTACCCCGCGGCGGCAGATGGAAGCGGAAACACAGACCGCCGTCGCCGACCCGGTCGGGAGGGCGGCTCAGACGCACGCGCGTGCGACGCAGGACGCCGTCCAGCCCGCGGTAGGCGAACACCGGCCCGTGCGCGTCCTGTTCCACCGGCAGCAGCTCGCCGCGTTCGGCCCGCTCCACGCCGCGTACTTCGAAGATATCGGCGTAGTCGGCGGCGAAGGCGAGGTCGATCTCCAGGTCCACCGCCTCGTCGCCGTAATTGGTGAGGCGCAGGTGTTCGTAGTGCACCGCCCGGTAGAGGAACTTGGCGCGGAACAGGTGCACCACGCCCTTACGGATGATGAGGTTGCCCTCGGCGTCGTAAAGGTCCGGGGTGGTGAGGTCCACCACCAGGACACTGTTGTCCTCCTTGACCATGGAGTTGAGGAGCAGCGGGCGACGCTCGTTGACGTTGAGCTCGAAGTGGGAGAGGAAGCGGGTGCCCTGGTGGTAGAGGCCCTGGTCGCCGATCCCCACCGGCTGGACGTCACCCCAGCGGTCGAAGAGGCCGAAGGTGTCGTCGTGCTTGAGCACCCGCGTGCGGTCGTCCGCCCGCGACGAGGTGGCCAGCACGTACCAGCGGTCGTTGATGCGGATGACGTCCTCCATCCCGGTCCTCCCGTGTGCAAGCGATCACACGCCGACGGCATCCAAAGCCGCCTTCTCCTCCTCGCCCCGCCCCAGCAGACGGCGGTACACGGCCAGGTAGTCCTCGGCCATGCGCCGGGCGGAGAAACGCGCTTCGAACACCGCGCGGCAGCCACGCCGGTCGATTTCGTCCAGGCGACCCACGGCGGTCACCGCCTGGTCCACGCCCTCGACGACGAAGCCGTTGACCCCGTCCTCGACGATCTCCGGCACCGAGCCGAGGGGGTAGGCGATCACCGGGGTGCCGCAGGCCATGGCCTCGATCATCACCAGGCCGAAGGGCTCGGGCCAGGCGATGGGGAACAACAGAGCGCGGGCGTTGCCCAGGAATTCGCTCTTTTCGGCATCGCTGATCTCGCCGACGAATTCCACTCCCGGTTGGTCCAGCAAAGGCCGTACCCGGGTGTCGAAATAGTCCTGGTCCACCGGATCGACCTTCGCCGCCAGCTTAATGGGCAGGCCGGCGCGGCGGGCGATCTGGATGGCCTGGTCCGGCCCCTTCTCCGGCGACATGCGGCCGAGGAAGGCCAGGTAGTCCCCGGGCCGGTGGTGGAAATCGTACAGATCCTCGGGGATGCCGTTGTACACCGTGGCCACCCAGTTGGCGAAGGACAGGGGCTGGCGCTGGTGGTCGGAGATGGACACCACCGGGGCCTGGTGGAAGCGGCGGTATAACGGCCCCAGCTCGGGCAGGTCCAGGCGCCCGTGCAGGGTGTTGACGAAGGGGGTGTCCAGGCGCGTGAGCAGGGGCAGATGGAGGTGGTCGATGTGGCAATGGATGACGTCGAAGGCGTCGCGCCGGCGCACCACCTCCTCCACCGCCAGGGTGTGGGCGGCGGTGGCGTCGTGGAGCCCCGGCTCCAGGCGCAGGGCGCGCGGCACGATGGATTCCAGGCGCGCCGCGGTGCGCGAGTCGCCGCTGGCGAACAGGGTCACTTCGTGCCCCTGGCGCACCAGTGCCTCGGTGAGGTAGGAGACGATCCGTTCCGTGCCCCCGTAGAGGCGGGGCGGCACGCTTTCCCATAAGGGAGCCACTTGTGCGATTCGCATGGCGGTCCTCCTTTTTCCGAAACACGGAAATCGACCGGGGCGGACGGGCTGAGTGTAGTCCCGCCCACGGGCGAACGCAGGCATGAAAAAGGGGGATCCGGCGGTGACCGGATCCCCCGCTGTTCGGGCCGCCGGATCAGGCGGCGCGGCGCACGTCCTCGCCTTCCGGACGGGCCTCGTCGGCCACCGCCTCACGGGCTTCACGCCTTGCGGCGCGGCGCTCACGGAGCCATTCCCGCTGGGCGGCGTGCCAGGCGGCCAGGGGACCCCAGCCGACGATGGCCTCCACCGCCAGGAATGCCCCGATGGCCACCGCCAGGGCGTGCCACAGGGTGACCTCGCCCTGGATGAAGAAGGCCTGCCCGATGGCGAGGGCAGCGATGGCGAGGCGCATCCCCCGGCCCAGGGGGCCGAGGCGCTCGCGCTCCAGGTCGTCACGACGGTTCAAGCGCACCACTTTGTTTTCGCGCATGGCTCACCTCCTCCGTTCCAGAAAAAGACAAGTCACACACGAAACGACGGTCACTCGGCCATCATGACACGCGTGCTCACGCACGCACCCGGAGTGACCCGGTCGCGCCGGGAAAGTTCCCCGGCGCTAGACCGGGTTTTTACATCATGTCGTCCATGCCAGCCCCGGCGGCGGGCTTCTCCTCCTTCTTGGGGATCTCCGCCACCATGGCCTCGGTGGTGATCATGAGGCCGGCCACGGAAGCAGCATTCTGCAGGGCCGTGCGGGTCACCTTGGTGGGGTCCAAAATGCCCATCTCCACCATGTCGCCGTACTCCTCGGTGGCGGCGTTGAAGCCGAAGTTGCCGCTGCCTTCCTTCACCTTCGCCAGCACCACCGACGGCTCGCCACCGGCGTTGGCCACGATCTGACGCAGCGGCGCTTCGATGGCACGGCGCAGGATGTCCACGCCCGTGTCCTGGTCCGGGTTGTCGCCCT
>WFVN01000036.1 GCA_015491615.1 Gammaproteobacteria bacterium | reverse complement strand
TAGTGAAACCACCCAGGTCGCCCAGCGCGGCGAGGGCGAGCCCATTCTCATCCATCGTTGCCGCTGGCGAGACGCTCCAGGAGGACCGCCCGGAAGGCCTCGGCGTTCTTCGCCTCACGCAGACGCCGGCGCAGTTCCGGATCGGAGAAGACTTCGGCCAAGCGCGCCAGGAGGCGCACATGGGCGTCGGCGGCCTGCTCGGGCACGGCGAGGGCGCAGAACAGGTCCACCGGCTCGGCGTCCAGGGCTTCGAAGTCCACCCCCTCCCGGGTCCGCAGGCAAGCCATGCGCGCCTCCGCCAAGCCCGGGATACGACCATGGGGGATGGCGACGCCATGGCCCATGGCGGTACTGCCCAGACGCTCGCGCGCCAGGAGACGGTCGTACACCAGGGTCTCGGGGAGATCGGGGCTATCCTCCACCAGCAGGCGACTCAAGGCCTCGAGGACTCGCTTACGACTCGTCAGGGGAAGGTCACAGGCCACCCGTTCCAGGGTGAGTAGGTCTTCGGCGCGCACGGTCAGGCTCCCATGCAACGCGCGACGGCGGTCAGAGGCCCGCCTTGCCGTTGCGCTTGTGTTTTTTGTTGGGCAGTTGCTTTTCTTTGATCTTCAGGAGCTGGTGGTCGAGCTTGTCCACCATGCGGTCGATGGCGGCGTAGAGGTCCTTTTCCTCGTCGTGGGCGAAGAGGGTGTGCCCGGCCACGTGCACGGTGGCCTCGGCCTTCTTGAGGATGGGGGATTCCTCGCGCAGGACCACGTGCGCCTCCAGGGCATCGGGGAAGTGGCGCTCCAGGCGTCGAAACTTTTCCATCACGTGATCGCGCAGGGCAGGGGTGATCTCGATCTCTTGTCCGCTGATGTTGATCTGCATGTCGACTCCGGGCCTCAGGCGAGGCGCTTGCGTTCGTTGGACGGGGGTATACCCAGGGAATCGCGGTACTTGGCCACCGTGCGCCGCGCCACCTTGATCCCCTGCTGGGCCAGTAGGGCGGCGATTTTACTGTCACTCAGGGGTTTTCGCACGTCTTCGTTGGCGATCATCTTCTTGATGAGGGCGCGGATGGCGGTGGAAGAGCACTCGCCGCCGCTGTCGGTGCTCACGTGGCTGGAGAAGAAATACTTGAGCTCGAAGATGCCGCGCGGGGTATGCATGTATTTCTTGGTGGTGATGCGCGAGATGGTGGACTCGTGCATCCCCACCGCCTCGGCGATATCGTGCAGCACCAGGGCCTTCATGGCCTCCTCGCCGTGCTCCAGGAAGGCCTGCTGGCGCTCGACGATGCAGGTGGCCACCTTGAGGAGGGTCTCGTTGCGGCTCTGCAGGCTCTTGATGAGCCAGCGCGCCTCCTGCAGGCGCCCCTGCAGATAGGCGTTATCGGCGCTGCGGTTGGCGCGCTTGACCATGCTGGCGTAGAGGCTGTTGATGCGCAACCGCGGCTGGACCTCGGGGTTGAGTTCCACCCGCCAGGTGCCGTTCTCCTTGCGCACGAAGACGTCGGGAATGATGTACTCGGTGCGCGCCGGAGAGATCTGCGCCCCCGGGCGCGGGTTGAGGCGGTTGATGAGGCGCACCACTTCGGTGAGTTCGTCGGTAGACAGGCGCATGCGCCGCGCGAGCTGGTTGAAGTCGCGCCCGGCGAGGAGGTCGAAGTAGTTTTCCAGCAGGCGCATGGCCTCGTCGTACCAGGGGGTCTGCGGATCCCACTGACGCAGCTGCAGGATGAGGCTTTCGCGCAGGTCACGGGCGGCCACCCCGGGCGGATCGAAATTCTGCACCAGGTGCAGGACCGTCTCGATCTCCTCCAGGCTCACCGTCTCGCCCACCGCTTCGCGGATCTCCTCCAGGGAGGCACGCAAGTAACCATCGTCGTCGATGGCGTCGATGATGGCCAGGGCGATGGCCTGATCAGCCTCGGTGAGGGGGGTGAGGCGCATCTGCCAGATGAGGTGGTCGTGGAGGTCTTCCTCCTCGAAGCGACGGTTCTCGATGGAGGGGAGGTCGTCGTCGGGCGAGGCGGCGACGGGGGCGGCGTAACCGCCGTCGTACACGTCTTCCCAAGCGGAGTCCACCGGCAGCTCGCTGGGGATGTCGTCCGTCTGCAGACCCGCCTCGGGTATCTCCGGCCCTTCGGCGGTGACCTCCGCCGCGGCCTCGACGGCGGCGTTCTCCTGTGCCTCGGCGACCGCCTCGGGGCCCGTCGCCTCCTCTCCTTCGGTCTCGTCGGCCCGCTCCAGCAGGGGGTTGCTCTCCAGGGCCTCCTGGATCTCCGCCTCCAGCTCCAGGGAGGAAAGTTGCAACAGCCGGATGGCCTGTTGCAACTGGGGAGTCATGGTGAGTTGCTGCCCCAGGCGGAGCTGCAATGACTGTTTCACGGATCAACCACCTCTCGCTTCCGACATGCAGGAATCGCACCGTTCTCGGTGAGGTGGTTTCAGTATAGGGCCGGCGACGCCATAACCCAACACTTTTTCACAGCCGGAAGGCGTCCCCCAGATAAACCCGCCGCACCTGCTCATCGGCGACGATCTCGGCGGGGGTGCCGCGGGCGATGACCCTTCCTTCGCTGATGATGTAGGCGCGCTGGCAGATGCCCAGGGTCTCGCGCACGTTGTGGTCGGTGATGAGCACGCCGATGCCCCGGTCGCGCAGGTGCGCCACCACCTGCTGGATGTCCATGACGGCGATGGGATCGACGCCGGCGAAGGGCTCGTCGAGGAGGATGAAACGGGGGTCGGCGGCCAGGGCGCGGGCGATCTCCACCCGCCGCCGCTCGCCGCCGGAGAGGCTCGCCCCCTGGGTGTCGCGCAAATGACCGATGTGGAATTCCTCCAGCAGGGCCTCCAGACGGTCCCGCCGCTGGCTCGCGTCCAGGTCGCGGCGCAGCTCGAGCACGGCGAGGATGTTCTCGGCCACGGTGAGGCCGCGGAACACGGAGGCCTCCTGGGGCAGGTAGCCCAGCCCCAGGCGCGCTCGGCGGTACAAGGGCAGGTGGTCGATGGGACGGCCGTCGAGGGTGACGCGACCGGCGTCGCAGGGGATGAGGCCGACGATCATGTAGAAGCTGGTGGTCTTGCCGGCGCCGTTGGGCCCCAGCAGACCCACCACCTCGCCCGCCTCGACGGTGAGGGAGACGCCGTCCACCACGGTGCGCTGACGAAAGCGCTTGACCAGCCCCTCTGCCATCAGGCGGGCGCTCACTTCGCCCCCTCCTCGCCTTGCAGGGTCTCGGGGGAG
>WFVN01000035.1 GCA_015491615.1 Gammaproteobacteria bacterium | reverse complement strand
GTCCAGGGCGCGCGCCTCGGGGAACAGGGTGAGGGCGGTGAGGTCACGGGTAATGGGGTGGGGCGGGTAGTCGGCGACGAGGGCGAAGCGCGGGTCGCCGATGCCCAGGATCTGGGCGTTGGGATCGACGATCACCCCCGGTTGCAGCTCCACCCCCAGGGACTCGGCCAGCGGCAGCAGGCCGTGGTCGGCCCCGGGTTCCACCAGCCATAGGAGGTTGCCCCCCTGGGCCAGGTAGTCCTGGATCAGCTTCACCTCCCCGGGTAGGTAGTCCCGCTGCGGACTGGCGATGACCAGCACGGCGGTGTCGTCGGGGATGGCCAGCTCCTTGCCCAGGTTGAGGCGGCGCAGGCGGATGCCCTTGTCGCGCAGTTGCGCCGCCAGGCGGGCGAAGTCGTAGGGGGCGGTGCCAGTGGGGTCACGCTCGCCGTGCCCCTGGACGAACACCAGCCAGCGCTCGCCCGAGCGCACCAGGCGCTGCAGGGCGTTGGTGAGGGCCTGTTCGGTGGGCTGGGTGATCTTCTCCTGCCGGCCCTGGTAGGCCACCACCATCTGGCCGTCGAAGGTGATGCCCATCTCCCGCGTCTTGGCCGGGTCGCGGTCGGGATTCACGAACTCCAACCGCATGTCCTTTTTGTAGCGTTGGTAACGGCCCACCAGACGCTCGATCTCCCGCCGCAGGGGCTCGTTGCCGGCGGTGACGAAGGCGGTGATGTGCACCGGGCCCTCCAGCTTTTCTAGTACCGCCAGGGTTTGGGGGGCGGGGGTGTTGCGCCCGGAGGCGGTCCAGTCGGCCTCGATCTCGTAGCGGGTGGAGAGCCAGGCGGCGAGCCCCACGGCGGTGAGGAACAGGACGTAGAACAGGCCGTCCTGGAGACGGATCCGGCGGCGGGTCTTGTCCGAGACTTCCATGGTTACCGTGCGTCTCCGTCGCTCAATGGGGCAGGCGGTCGGCGTCCAGGCGGCGGACGCTGAGGACCAGGAAGGTGAGGATGAACAGCAGGTAGTAGATCACATCGCTGGACTTGAACACCCCCTCCAGCAGGGATTCATAATGGCGCAGGATGGAGAGGTAGGCGAGCAAGGGGCTGCCACCCTCCTCGCCGCGCCCGCCCCAGTCGATGATCCACAGCAGCAACAGCAGGCCGAAGCCGGACACCGCCGCCACCGTGGGCTGGCGGGTGAGGGCGGACATGTACAACCCGGCGCTGGCGAAGGCGGCCAGGAGCAGGGCAAGGGCGAGGAAGCCGGAGGCCATCAGGCCCCAATCCAGGCTGCCGCCCACCAGCAGGGACAGGGGCATGAGGGCGATGAGGCCCAGCATCACCCCCAGGAAACCGAGGATGCCCAGGTACTTGCCGAGGACGATCTGGGCCATGGTCACCGGTGCCGAGAACAGCAGCGGCAGGGTCTGATTGCGCCGCTCCTCGGCGATCAGACGCATGGTGAGTAGGGGGATGACCAGCAGCAGCACCACCGCCGCGTTGCCCAGCAGGGGCACGACGATGACCTCGGTGACCCCCGGCGCCCCGGGCATGGCGGCCAGGCGCGGCTGGAGGGTGAGGTAGAGATCGACCTGCCCCAGGAACAGGTAGGCGAGGATCGCCTCCACCACCGCCAGCACCGACCAGGCCAGGGGCGAGAGGAACAGGCTGCGCAGCTCGCGCGCGGCGATGACCCACACCATCAGGCGGCCTCCCCGGCGGGTTCCACGCAAGTGAGGTTGACGAACACGTCCTCCAGGGAGAGGCGCTCCGGAGTCAGCTCCACCAGGCCCCAGTCGCCGGCGCAGGCGGCGCGCACCAGGTCCTCGGCGGGTGAGTGCTCGGGGTCGTGGTGGAGGCGGAAACGCCCCTCGCCCAGCGTCTCCACCGCGCTTACCCCCGGCAGTTCCTCCAGCTCCCCCAGCGCCGGCGGGCGGCGCAAGGCCACCACCAGGGCCGAGGTCTGCATGCGCCGGGTGAGGGCCTCGATGCTGTCGTCGAACACCTTTTCCCCGCGGTTGATGATGAGCACCCGGTTGCAGACGCTCTGCACCTCCGGGAGGATATGGGTGGAGAGGATGACGCTGTGGTCACGGCCCAGCTCGCGGATCAGGTCGCGGATCTCGCGGATCTGGATGGGATCCAGCCCCACCGTAGGCTCGTCGAGGATGACCACGTCCGGTTGGTGGATGATGGCCTGGGCGATGCCCACCCGCTGCTGGTAACCCTTGGAGAGGTTGCCGATGAGGCGCCGCCCCATGTCGGCCAGGCCGCAGCGTTCCTTGGCCCGTGCCACGGCCTCACCCACCTGGGCGCGGGGGATGCGGTTCAGGCGGGCGCAAAAGCGCAGGTACTCGTCCACGGTGAGTTCCTTGTACACCGGCGGCTGCTCGGGGAGATAGCCCAGGCGCGCCTTGGCGGCCACCGGCTCGTCGAGGATGTCGGCGCCGCCCACGGTCACGCGCCCGCCCGAGGGGGCGAGGTTGCCGGTGATCGTCTGCATGGTGGTGGACTTGCCTGCCCCGTTGGGGCCGAGGAAGCCGAGGACCTCGCCCCGGCGAACCTGGAAGGAGAGTTCCCGTACCGCTGCGGTGGGGCCGTAGTACCGGGACAGGTGCTCCACCACGATGAGGGCGTCGGGCGATTCCATGGCGCATAATTATTGGCAATCTCAGCACCTTTGCAAGGGGAATCGAATGCAGCCGGATGGCTACTGCGCACGTTTGGGGATGGACGAGGTGGCACGCCGCCGGCGCCTTGCCCTCATGGATCTGGGGGCGGCGGACCGGGCCGCCGCCACGGCCTTTCAGACGGCGGTTGTCGCCCCGCGGGTGGACGACTTGGTACGGGCCTTCTACGATCGCTTGCTCAAGCACCCGGAGGCGCAGGCAGTGCTCGCCCAGGGTTTTCGCCGCGCTGACCTGGAGGCCACCCAGCGGAGTTATCTCCTCGGCCTCGGGGTCGAGTTCTGGACCCGCGACTACTTCGAGGAACGCCTGCGCATCGGCCTCGCCCACGTCTGGGCGGGGGTGGGCCTGCCCCTGTACATCGGCGCCTACCGCATCCTCCAGGACCTCCTGCGCGAGGCCCTGGAGGTGGCCGGGCGTGACGATCTGCTCCCCTTCCTCCTCAAGATCACCGCCCTGGACATGTCCTTGGCGGTGGAGGCCTACCACGGCGTGCAGGTGGCCGGGTTGTCCGAATCCCTGGCCGCCCTGCGCGCCGACCGCGAGCGCATGGCCGGGGAGCTGGAACGCGATCCCCTCACCCAGGCCCTCAACCGGCGCGCGATTCTCGCCCGCCTGCGCGCGCGCCTGGGACGCGACCGGGAGCGCCCGTTGTGCCTGGTGATGGCCGACATGGACCGCTTCAAGGCCGTCAACGACCGCTACGGCCACCCGGTGGGGGACGCGGTCTTGCGCGAATCGGTACGGCGCATGCGCGCCGCCCTGCGCGGGCCCGATCTGGTAGGGCGCTACGGCGGCGAGGAGTTCCTCGTCCTCCTCGACGGCGCCACCCTGGACACCGCCCTGGAGGTGGCCGAGCGCATCCGCCGCCACCTGGAGGCTACTCCCATCCACGTGGACGGCCACCGCATCCCCATGACGGTGAGCCAAGGGGTCGCCCAGTGGCGCCCCGGCGAGTCCCTGGAGGACCTCGTCCGACGCGCCGACCGGGCCCTCTACCGGGCCAAGCAGCAAGGCCGCAACCGCACCGTTTGGGAGGAGGTCACATGAGACTGCTGGGTGTCGATACCGGCGGCACCTTCACCGACTTCGTCTATCTGGACGAGGCGGGGCGGCTGCGCGTGCACAAGGTCCTCTCCCGCCCCGAGGCCCCCGATCGGGCCATCCTCCAGGGGGTGGCCGAGCTGGGCCTGGAGGCCGCCGGCCTGCGCGTGGTGCACGGCTCCACCGTGGCCACCAACGCGGTTCTCGAACGCAAGGGCGCGCGCACCCTCTACGTCACCAACGCCGGCCTTGGGGATGTGCTCGCCATCGGCCGCCAGAATCGCCCGCGCCTGTATGAGCTGGAGCCGCGCCTGCCGCCCCCGCCGGTACCGCCGGGGATGGTGGTGGAGGTGGGTGCGCGCACCGGCGCCGACGGTCGCCCCGTGCGGCCCTTGTCCGACGAGGACCTGGAGGCCCTGGCGCACGCGGTGCGCACCCTCGCCCCCGAGGCGGTGGCCATCAACCTGCTGTTTTCTTTCCTCGACGACGCCGACGAGCGGCGCCTCGCGGCCGCCGTGCCCGGGCACGTCTTCGTCTGCCGCGCCTCCGAGGTCCTGCCCGAGTACAAGGAATACGAGCGCGGCATCGCCACCTGGCTCAACGCCTACGTGGGCCCCCTGGTGCAGGGCTACCTGGAACGCCTGCGCGAGGGGCTCGCCCCCGCCCCGGTGGCGGTCATGCAGAGCTCCGGCGAGACCATCGCCGCCGACCAGGCGGGCCGCCACGGCGTGCGCCTGCTCCTCTCCGGCCCCGCCGGCGGCCTCGCCGCCGCCCGCTTCATCGGTCGCCAACTGGGCAAACCGCGCCTGCTCACCTTCGACATGGGCGGCACCTCCACCGACGTGGCCCTCATCGACGGCGACATCCGCCTCACCGGCGAAGGGCGGGTGGCCGGCTACCCGGTGGCGGTGCCCATGGTGGACATGCACACCATCGGCGCCGGCGGCGGCTCCATCGCCTGGGTGGACGAGGGCGGCCTGCTGCAGGTGGGGCCGCGCTCGGCCGGCGCCCACCCCGGCCCCGCCTGTTACGGGCGCGGCGGCGAGGAACCCACCGTCACCGACGCCAACCTGCTCCTCGGCCGCCTCCTCCCGGACGCCTTCCTGGGCGGGCGCATGACCCTGGACGTGGGCGCCGCCGAGCGCGCCTTCCTGCGCCTGGGGCGGCGCCTGGGGATGGACATGGAAGCCGCCGCCTCCGGCGTCCTGCGCCTGGCCGAGGAACACATGACCGGCGCCCTGCGGGTGATCACCGTGCAGCGCGGCATCGACCCGCGCGACTTCGTCCTCACCAGCTTCGGCGGCGCCGGCGGTGTGCACGTTTGCGCCCTCGCCGAGGCCCTGGGCTGCCGCGAGGCCCTGGTGCCCCTGCACGCCGGCGTCCTCTCCGCCCTGGGGATGCTGGTCGCCCCGCCCGGACGCCAGCGCTCGCGCACCCTCGCCCGCCCCCTGCACGAACTGGAGGCGGAGGCGGTGGAGGCGCTGGTGGAAGAGTTGGCCGAACAGGCGCGCCGCGAGCTGGCGCAGGAGGGCATCCCCGAAGAGCGCATCACCGTCCAGCCCAGCGCCGATCTGCGCTACCAGGGGCAGAGCTTCACCCTCAACCTCCCCTGGACCGGTCTGGCCGACCTGGCCGGGGCCTTCGCCCGCGCCCACCAGGCCCGCTACGGCCACGTCCTGCCCCTGCCGGTGGAACTGGTGAACCTGCGCGTGGCGGTGCGCGGCCCGGCGCCCGAGGTGAGCCTTTCCACCCTACCGCCGCACCGCCCGGCGGCCGATAAACCCCACAGGCACACGCGTGTGGCGGGCGTGGCGGGGGCGGTCCCCGTGTTCCGGCGCGAGGACCTGGGCGCCGGCTTCACCGTCGAAGGCCCGGCCTTGATCACCGAGACCGTCTCCACCACCTACCTGGCCCCCGGCTGGCGGCTCACCGTCCTGCCCCAGGGGCATCTGCACCTCACCCGGTGAGGAAACGGCCCCCTGCACGCGTGGTCCAATTTCTGGAAAACACGGGAAAAACGGCCTTGAAACGACTGTTGCCCCTAGTCATCGCCCTCGGTCTTGGCGGCTGCTTGGTGAAGGACACCGTGCGCCAAGACGCGGTGGCCATCCTCTCCAACGCCGCTTGGCTGGCCTATCAGGACGGCCCCGACCGGGACTGGCGGGTGCTGGTGAGCGGTAACGACGACACCCTGCCCAAAGCCTACGCCCTGCAGGCGGGCGATCTGGACAAGCGCTACGCCCTGGCCATGGTCTGCCCGGGCGGTGACGGCCAGCCCCACCAGGTGTTCCTCATCTACGGCGACGCCGCCACGGTGAGCAACCTGCGCCAGGGTTGCGAGCCGCCGCCGGAGAGCCGCAAGCGCTACCGCGTCGACGGCAACATCGAAGACGACGTGGCCTACCGCGGCGAGATGACCCGCCTCAGCTTCGCCCCCGGCGAGACCCTGGAGGTCTTCAACGCCTACGCCACCACCGTCCCCGAGGGCCCCAAGGACCTCCTCGCCGCCAAGGGCCCCATCGTGGACGGCCTGTTCGCCCCGCGCCGCTTCGTCATCATGCGCGACCTCGACTCGGTCAGTAACACGCGGGGTAACGAAACCGTGCCGGTGGAGGAGCAGCACAAGCAAATCGACCTCGTGTTCCTCGAATCCAAATCTTTTCCGGCCACCGCCGACCCCGCCGCCCTCATCGTCCAGGCGGATCTCGTCGGCGGCGAGACGCGCTGGGTCGCGAGCGTGGACCTGTGGTCCAAGAACGGCAACGACCTGCCCCTGCTGCGCCTGAACAGCGACCGGGGGCGCACCAGCGGTGTCTTCCACGGCATGGTGGCCGACTACCTTCGCTACGGCGAGGGACATCGGGCGCGCCTGGACACCTACGACGCCCAGGGGCGCCGCCTGCGCAGCGGCGTGCGTCTGTTCACCCAGGTGGGCGACGTGGCCCTGTCCCTGCCGGCCCCCTTCGACCCCCAGCCGGCCGTCGGCACCTTCGAACTGTCCTGGTCGGCGCCGGCGGAGGACGCGGTCTTCGGCCCCCGCCGCCTGGCCCACTGGCGCCTGGACGGGCAGGGGCAGGGCGACGAGGCGGTCGTCTGGCAGGTGTACGTGGCCGACCAATGGATGACGACCGATGCCGTGGACGGGCGCATCCGCCTGCCCCTG
>WFVN01000034.1 GCA_015491615.1 Gammaproteobacteria bacterium | reverse complement strand
TTCATGCGCAGGGCCGTTTCGATCTCCTGCGAGTTCATCATGAAGCCGGCGTCGCCGGTGACCGCCACTACCTTGCGCTGGGGGTAGGCGAGCTTGGCCGCCAGGGCGCCGGGGACGGCGATGCCCATGCTGGCGAAGCCGTTGGAGATGATGCAGGTGTTGGGCTCGTCCGCCCGGTACATGCGCGCCATCCACATCTTGTGGGCGCCCACGTCGCAGATGACGATGTCCTGGGGGCCCATGGCGGTGCGCAGGTCCCAGATGATCTTCTGGGGCTTCATGGGGCAGGCGTCGTCCTTGCGGTGGGCGCGCATCTCCTCGATGAGGGCCTCGCGCAGGGGGCGCAGGCGCTGGCCGGCGTGGGGGGTGGCCAGCTCACCGATGCGGATGAGGCTCAGTTTGATGTCCCCCACCACGCCCACGGCGACCGGGTAGTTGGCATCCACCTCGGCGGGCACGGTGTCGATGTGGATGATGGTGCGGTCGCGGGTGGGGTGCCACAGATAGGGGTGGTACTCCACCAGGTCGTAGCCGATGCAGATGATGACGTCCGCCTGGGCGAAACCGCAGTTGACGTAGTCGTTGGCCTGCAGGCCGGCCGACCCCAGGGCCATGGGATGGCGGAAAGGGATCACGCCCTTGGCCATGAAAGTGTTGGCGACAGGGATGTTGAGGCGTTCGGCGAAGTCGGCCAGTTGCCTCCAAGCCTTGGCGCGGATCACGCCGTTACCGGCGAGGATGATGGGCTGGCGGGCGTTGGAGATGATGTCGGCGGCGGCCTTCACCCGCTCGCCGGCGGGCTCGGGCAAGGTGGGCTGCTTCACCGGCAGAGGCTCGCCGTCCACTTCCATTTTGGCGATGTTCTCTGGAAATTCGATGAAGCTGGCGCCGCTCTTTTCCGTCACCGCCACCTTGAAGGCCTTGCGCACCACCTCGGTGATGATGTTGGGGGTGAGCAAGCGCGAGGAATATTTGGTGATGGGGGCGAACATGAGCTCCAGGTCGAGGACCTGATGGGATTCCTTGTGCAGGCGGTTGGTGCCGGCCTGGCCGGCGATGGCCACCAGGGGGGCGTGGTCCATGTTGGCGTCGGCGACGCCGGTGATGAGGTTGGTGGCCCCCGGCCCCAGGGTCGCCAGGCACACCCCGGGGCGGCCGGTGAGACGACCGTAGACATCGGCCATGAAGGCCGCGCCCTGCTCGTGGCGGGTGGTGACGAAGCGGATGGGAGAATCCAAGAGGGCATCCATGACGTCCAGGTTTTCTTCCCCGGGTACGCCGAAGATGAATTCGACGCCCTCGTTCTCGAGGCACTTCACGAACAGTTCGGCCGCCTTCATGGCTCGTTCCTTTCCTCGGTCCCGTTTCCTCGGGCGTGTCGGCAATCCATGCAATTCCTTTACCCAACAGCTTAGCAAGCTTGCACCGCCGGATGTTGAATCCCTGTTTGACGCCCCCGGGGAAAACCCCTACGCTTGCCGCGCCCTTCGTTTGGGAGACGTTCCATGGATTGGTTGCAGATCGTCGTTCTCGCCCTGGTACAAGGGATCACGGAGTTCCTACCCGTCTCCAGTTCCGCCCACCTGATCCTGGTGCCCGTACTCACCGGCTGGCCAGACCAGGGATTGGCCTTCGACGTGGCCGTGCACCTGGGCACCCTGGTGGCAGTGGTCGGGTATTTCCGCCACACCTTGGGGCGCATCACACGTGATTGGCTGCTCTCCTTGCGTCAACGACGCGCCGTGGGGGAGTCGGGCCTGGCCTGGGCGGTGATCGTGGGCACAGTGCCGGCGGTGGTCTTCGGGGGCCTGTTCAAGGACTTCATCGAGGCGAACCTGCGCGGCCCCCTGGTGATCGCCGCCACCACCATCATCTTCGGAATTTTGTTGGGTTGGGCCGACGTACGCGGTCGCCGAACCCGCAGCGAGTACTCCTTGACGCTGCGTGACGTACTCTTCATCGGTCTTGCCCAGGCCCTGGCCCTCATCCCGGGAACATCTCGTTCTGGTATCACCATCACCGCCGGTCTCATGCTGGGCCTGACCCGGGACGCGGCGGCGCGTTTCTCCTTCCTCCTCGCCATTCCCATCATCCTCGCCGCCGGCGCTCTCAAGACGCGCGATCTGATCGCCTCGCCGGCAGCGGTGGACTGGGCCGCACTGGCGTCCGGGGTGATACTCAGCGGGATCAGCGCGTACCTGTGCATCCACTATTTCCTGAAACTGGTGGACCGCTTGGGAATGATGCCCTTCGTAGCCTATCGGCTAGTGCTGGGGGGAGTGTTACTGATTCTCTTCCTATGAGCGCTTGAAGGCCGCCAGGGCGGCCAGGCGCCGGCGCCGCAATGCCTCCCCCAGGGCGGCGCCGCGATACCCCTCGGCGGCCAGGTCCCGCCCCTGCACCGCCAGCGCCGCCTTGAGGGCACCGCGCAGGTAGGCGGCGGGGGCATAGGGGCGACCCTCGTACCCCGGTCGCCCCTGGTAATCGGCCTGGCAGGCGAGGAGGAAGTCGTCCAGGCGCTGGGGGCGGCGCAGGGCATCCAGGCGCGTGAGCAGCTCCAGCAGGCGGGACGGACGCAGTTCCCGGGCGCGCAGGGCCTGGCCGTGGTGGCGCACCACCAGCGCCCCCAGCTCGGCATGGGCCTTGGGCACCCGCAGGCGCGCGGTCAGGGCCCGCAAGGGGGCCAACCCCAGGCGTTCGTGGCCGTGGTGGCGAGGCCAGGCGGCGGGGTCGGTGCGCGCCTTGCCCAAGTCGTGCACCAGAGCGGCGAAGCGCACCGGCAGGGCGGGGGTCAGAGCGGCGGCGCGGTCCACCACCCAGAGGGTGTGCACACCGCAATCCACTTCCGGGTGGTACGTTAGCCGCTGGGGCACACCGAACAGGCGGTCCAGCTCCGGGAGGATGCGCCCCAGGGCGCCGCATTCACGCAGCACGCGGAAGTACACCGAGGGTCGTTCGCAGGCGAGGGCCTTTTCCGTCTCCGCCCACACCCGTTCGGGGACCAGGGCGTCCACCTCGCCGTTGGCCACCATCCCCCCCATGAGGGCACGCGTCTCAGGGGCGATGGTGAACCCCAGGGGGGCGAAGCGGGCGGCGAAACGGGCCACCCGCAACAGGCGCACCGGGTCTTCCACGAAGGCGAGGGAGACGTGGCGCAAAAGGCGCCGGCGCAGGTCGCGCAGGCCGCCGAAGGGGTCCACCAGGGTGCCGTCCGGGGCCTTTGCGATGGCGTTGATGGTGAGGTCGCGGCGCGCCAGGTCCTGCTCCAGAGTGACGTCGGGGGCGGCGTGGACGACGAAACCATGGTAGCCGCGCCCGGACTTGCGCTCGGTGCGGGCGAGGGCGTACTCCTCCTGGGTCTCGGGGTGGAGGAACACGGGGAAGTCCTTGCCCACCGGGCGGAACCCCCGGGCGAGGAGGTCTTCGGGACGGGCCCCCACCACCACCCAGTCCCGCTCGCGCACGGGCAACCCCAACAGGGCGTCGCGCACCGCGCCGCCTACCAGATAGGTCCGGATTCGGTTATCTTGGCCCTCGCCCATGCGCCTGATCGCCCTCCTTCTGCTCGTTCCCCTCCTCGCCAGTTGCGCCGCGGGTTACTACCTGCAGGCGGCGCAGGGCCAGTTGGAGGTGTGGGCCAAACGCCGGCCCATCGACGAGGTCCTCGCCGACCCCGACCAACCGGCCTGGCTCAAGGCGCGCCTCCGGCGGGCCCTGGTGATCCGCCGCTACGCCAGCGAACACCTGGCCCTACCCGACAACGGCAGCTACCGCAGCTATGCCGATCTGGGCCGACCGGCGGCGGTGTGGAACGTCTTCGCCGCCCCCGAATTCTCCCTGGAGCCCCATCGCTGGTGCTACCCCCTCATCGGTTGCGCCAGCTACCGGGGCTACTTCCGGCTGCCCGCGGCACAACGGGAGGCGGAACGATTGACTGCGGCCGGCTTCGACACCTTCGTCGCCGCCGTGCCCGCCTATTCCACCCTCGGCTGGTTCGACGACCCCCTCCTCAACACGGTCATCCGCTGGGAGGAGACGCGCCTGGCCGGGCTCATCTTCCACGAGCTGGCCCACCAAGTGGTGTACGTGCGCGACGACACCACCTTCAACGAGAGCTTCGCCAGCGCCGTGGAACGATTGGGGGTGGACCAGTGGCTGCGGGAGCGGGGGCGGCCGGAACAGCGGGCCGACTACGCCCGTTATCTGCGCCACCGCGACGCCTTCCACGCCCTCCTGCACCATTATCGGGAACGCCTGGCCGAGCGCTACGCCCAGGGGGGCAGCGAGGCGGCGCTGCGCCGCACCAAGGCGGCCCTGTTCGCCGAACTGAAGGCGGACTACCAAGCCCTCAAGGCGGGCTGGGGGGAAGGGCCCTATTTCGATGGCTGGTTCCAGGGACCCATCAACAACGCCCGCTTCGTCCCCCTGCAGGACTACACCAGCCTGCTGCCCGCCTTCGTCTGTCTGCGGCGCTCGATCGAAGACTGGCCGGCGTTCTACGAACGGGTGAGGACCCTGGCCGCACTACCCCGAAAGGAGCGGACACAGCGCCTCGAAAACCTTTGTGCGAAAGGCTGAAGGCCGGCCGCCCCTCATTTCACCACGCGCAGACGCGGACGGTCGCCACCTTTCTTTTCTTCGCCACCGCCAGCGGGAGAGCCCCCCGGCGGCGGTGTGGTATCCCCTTCTTCGGCGAAGACCATGCCGTGTCCGTTCTCGCGAGCATAGATGGCGAGGACGGCGCCGACGGGCACAAAGACATCCTGGGCCACCCCCCGGAAACGGGCGTTGAAGTGGATCTGGTCGTTGCCCAACTCCAGGTCGCGCACCGCCGAGGGGGAGATGTTGAGGACGATCTTGCCGTCCTGGACGAAATCCTGCGGCACCACCGCGCCGGGCACGGTGGCATCCACCAACAGGTAGGGGGTGAGGCCGTTGTCCAGGATCCATTCGTACAGGGCCCGCACGAGGTAGGGACGGCTGGAGGTCATGGTGAAATCCTGTGCCATGCTCAGGCCTCGCGCAGGGCCTTTTCCGCATCCAGCAAGCTCTCCTGAAAGGATTCGCGCTGGAACAGACGCTCGGCGTAATCCTCAATGGGTCGGGCCTGCTTGGGCAATTTCACCCCGTAGGCGGGCAGACGCCAAAGGAGCGGGGCGATACAACAATCCACGAGGGAGAACTCGTCGCTCATAAAATACGGTTTGGCCTCGAAGACGGGAATGATGGAAAGAAGGCTGTCCAGCAACTCCCTGCGTGCCGTCTCCGCTTCCTTGCTCTTGCTCTTGCCTTTCATCTTGGGCAAAAGGCCGTACCAGTCACGGTCGATGCGATACATCATCAGGCGACTACGAGCACGAGAGACCGGGTCCACCGGCATCAACGGAGGGTGAGGGAAGCGTTCGTCCAGATATTCCATGATGATCCTCGATTCGTAGAGCACCAACTCCCGATCCACGAGCGTGGGCACGGTCTGATAAGGATTGAGATCCAGCAGATCTTCGGGTGGATTGGCCGGATCCACATCGACCATCTCGTAGGCGACATTTTTCTCCGCCATGACGATACGCACCCGATGACAATAGGGGCTGTCCTGGCTGGTATACAGCGTCATCACCGACTTTTTGGTCGCCATCAAAGCCATGCTGTTCTCCTTGGATATTTTCGACGCGGGACGCCGCCGGCCAGCGGCGAAAGACCATCGGCGCCGGGGCCGACCTGACCACCGACGGCTCGTATGGCGCCGTATTCTAGCAGATTCCGCCCCAACGACCGGCGAGCAACCAGCGGCTCAACGTACGTCTTTCCAATACTCCTTCTTGAGGAGATAGAGAACCAACAGGAGCACGAAGAGATAAAGCAAGACCCACGGCCCCAGGCTCATGCGCTGCAAACGCGCCGGCTCGCCCATGTAGACCAGGTAGTTCACGAGATCGGCGACGAAGGCATCGTACTCCTCGGGACTCATGAGACCCGTTTGCACCTGTTTCAGCCCGGTGATGACCTCGTGCCCGTTTTCGTCCTTCTCCACCACCGGCTCATAAAGACCTTGCAGACGCCACAGGACGTGTGGCATGCCCACGTCCTGGAAGACCCGATTGTTCACGCCCCAGGGGCGGGCCGGGTCCAGGTAAAAGGACCGTAGATAGGTGTAGAGCCAATCCGCGCCCCGGGCCCGGGCGACGACGGTGAGATCCGGCGGCGCCGTGCCGAACCAGGCCTTCGCCATCTTTGGGTCCATGGCCACGGTCATGGTGTCGCCGGGCTTGTCACCGGCATAGATGAACCGTGCCATGAGCTCCTTGTCGTCGATACCCAGGTCCATGCCCAGGCGGTTGTAGCGCATGTAGGCGGCGGAATGGCAGTTGAGGCAATAGCGAACGAAGGTCTCCGCGCCACGGATCACCGACTCCCGGTCGGTGATGTCCACCGGCGCCTTGTCCAGATGGACCTCCCCGCCACTGGCCCAGACCGTCCCCTGGAGGGCCAACAAACCCAAGAACAGAATGCGTAGGCTTTTTTTGATCATTTGAAGGTCACCCGCTCGGGCTCGGGCCGCGTCTTGTCCCATCGTGGGTAGAGCGGCATCAGCAGGAAAAAGAGGAAATAGATGGCGCTGAACAAGCGGGCGAAAAAGGTCGCCATCGGTGTGGCCGGAATGGTCCCCAGATAACCCAGGGCCACGAAGCTGAGCACGAACAGGGCAAGGGCAACACGATATACCGGCCCCCGATAGCGAATGGAACGTACCTGATAGCGATCCAGCCAAGGCAACAAGAACAACACCAGGATGGCGGCCCCCATGGCCACCACACCCAGGAATTTATCCGGCACAGCGCGGAGAATGGCATAGAAGGGCGTGAAATACCACAGAGGCACAATATGTTCGGGCGTCTTCAAGGGATCCGCGGGAATGAAATTATTGTGTTCCAGGAACCAACCACCCATTTCTGGTGCATAGAAGACGACTGCCGAGAAAAAGATCAAAAACACGACCACGCCGAACAGGTCCTTGACCGTGTAATAGGGGTGAAAAGGTATTCCATCCAAAGGAACACCGTCCGGCCCTTTTTTTTTCTTGATGTCTATTCCATCAGGATTGTTGGAACCCACGCGATGCAGGGCCATAAGATGTACCACCACCGCACCCAAGAGAAGCAGCGGCAAGGCAATGACGTGCAAAGAGAAAAATCGGTTCAAAGTCACGTCGGAGACCACGTAGTCCCCCCGGATCCACAGCGCCAAATCTTCACCGATGTAGGGAATGGCTCCGAACAACGAGATGATCACCTGCGCTCCCCAGTAAGACATCTGCCCCCAAGGCAGCAGATATCCAAGGAAGGCCTCAGCCATCAACAGCACGAAAATGAACATTCCCACCAGCCACAACAATTCCCGGGGCTTTTGATGGGATCCGTAGAGCAAGGAACGAAACATGTGCAAATAAACCACGATAAAAAAGAACGAAGCACCCGTGGAATGCATGTAGCGGATGAGCCACCCCCACTGGACGTCGCGCATGATGTATTCCACCGAACCAAAAGCGAGAGAAGCCGCAGGCTTGTAACTCATAGCGAGGAAAATACCGGTGACGATCTGGATGATCAGCACCACGAAAGCAAGAGAGCCGAAGTAGTACCAGAAATTGAGGTTTTTCGGTGCGTAATAATGGGTCAGGTGGTGCTCCCAGAGATCTCTCAGCGGGAATCGTTCATTGACCCAGTCGAGCACGCCGTTGAGTACGTTGGCCATTACGCTGCCTCCGTTTCTGCGCCCACCAATAAGCGGGTGTCACTCAGGAAACGATAGGGTGGAACGACCAGGTTGGTCGGAGCCGGGCTCCCTTTCAGGACACGTCCGGCCAGATCGAAACGGGAGCCGTGGCAAGGGCAGAAATAGCCACCCTTCCATTGGGGACCGAGATCCGAGGGAGCTTCGTCAGGACGGAAAGTGGGCGCACACCCCAAATGGGTACATATACCAACGACCACCAGATACTCCGGTTTCAAAGATCGATACTCATTCTTGGCAAAATCGGGTTGGATGGATTGTTTCGAATCCGGGTCTTTGAGCTGACCTCGCACCTCTTTCAACGTTTCCAACATGCGTGGCGTGCGGCGCAAGACCCAGATGGGCTTACCTCGCCATTCCACCGTCAGCAGCTCGCCTGGTGTCAACTTCGAGATGTCCACCTCGACCGGAGCACCGGCCGCCTGCGCCTTGGCGCTCGGCTCCATGGATTCAATGAAGGGAACGATCGCCGCGACCACGCCGGCCCCCCCCACTACGCTAGCGGCCGCCACCAAGGCCTTACGCCGCTGTTTGTCCACTTCTTCATTCATCTGCATTCGCCTCACTGGCCGATGGATGCGGACCTCCCGCACCTTGAGGATAGTCGCAACGTCACATTCCGCATCTAGCTTAATCCTAATCTCACGCGAACCGTATCGAATATTATTATGCACTAATAAACAGTCGCCGACCGACTCCGCATCGACATGGAACGATGCAAACTTTAGGCGCAAAAAAATCCCCGCCGAGGCGGGGATTTTTCAATTTCTCCGCACGCTTAGAGAGGTCAAGGCCGCATGAGCCCGAACCGCGTCAGCGACCAGCGTACGGTGACGAAGGAGACTCCGATAACCACCACTGTCACTAAAATGTCAAACAGCGAAGTCATGGGAATGTGATAGTACTTGGGATCCACCGAACCAGCGATCCATGTATAGCGCTCGATCCAGGTTCCCACGATGATGGCAAAAGACACGGTGGCGATAATGGACGGCGTATGACGATTCACTGTGAAGATGAAGGCCAGAAAGGGGATGACGAACTTCAAGACCAGGAAGCTCCACCACAGAGGACCGAAGCCTTCCTCCATCATGTTGTGATAACGGAAGAATTCTTCGGGCAAGCGTCCGTACCACATGATGAGGTACTGAGCGAAGTAGGTGTACGTCCACAGGATGGTGAAGGCCAGCATCATTTGCGCCAAATAATTGAAAACGTACTCCGGAATCTTCTTGTTCAGTTTGTCCGAGCGGCTCAGCACGAACAGGAACAGGGCGAAGAAGGCCAGGAAGAAGTGGAAATTACTGATGAAGTGATACATGGCATAGATGGCACTGTGCCAGCTTGGAATCTGGGTCATCTCGAAATCCCAAGCCACCATGGTCCCATAGAGGACATAGGCGAACGGGATCAGGAGGGCGATGTTGCGGAAGCGCCATTGGGCTTCGGGGCTGGGGTCCACCTGCGCCTCGTACTGGAACTTGATGAAAGCTCCATAGAGGCCGGCAACGATGAAGAAACCTATAATTTCCCGCGTCACCAAAAAGGCATAGTTGTGCCAAGCGTTCAAGTGGTGCTCGTCGTCATGAGCATGGGCCATCCACTGGAACGTAGCCTCACCATTGGCCAAGAGAATCAGCAAGAGAACGAAGGCCACCGGAAACAGCACCGCAAGAGACACGGCGAAGTCGCGCACATGGACGCGCCACTTGCCATTGGCCAGGTGCAACAGGGAAGCCAACGTCACCCCGCCCAGGGCGATATACAGGATCAAGATGAAATTGGTGGTCAACACGGACCAGCTGCCAAAACTCTCCATAGTGGATTCCTCTTAGTTCTGTTGGGTTCCGGCGTTGGCCTGCTGGGCCAGTGCAGCCGCCTCTTCGGCGTCCTTAACCAAGGCGTGTTTGATGTAATTCACTACGTGCCAGCGCTCGATGGGCGTCATATCGTTTGCTCCACCCTGCTCTCCCGGCTTCCCATAGGCCGGCATGAGAGCGCTACCGAAAGTGATGGTGCCCCAGATCCACCCTTCGCTCAGGGTCTCTTGAACATATTCGTCCACCAAGCTAATTGCGCCCACCTTGGGGCTGATCGGCGCATCGGCTTGGCCAGTGAGGCCGTGGCAAGCGGCACAATAGATCTTGTAAAGGATTCGGCCCTGTTTAATGGAATCAGCGTCGGCCGGTACGGGATTCGTCAGGTTTTCCGCCTCCTGCCGATCCGCGACCTTCGTGGGTTCGCCAGTAACCGGAATGGAGCGCTCCGGAAAGGGATAGGGAGCGCCTTCCTGCGGTTTGATGCTGGGCTGATTCATCATGTCCGTGGACCAAGGCCAAGCGTACGCGACTACCGGAGTCAAACCGACCAAGGCCGCCACGGCGATGCCGTTCTTGATCGTCTTCTTCATCGCACCACCTCTTCACGAATTTCCTGGGCCTTGTGGCGTTTGAACAACTCCTTGATGGGCTCGAGTTGTTCGGGTTTGACGTCGAGCATCACTCCAACTTGATCAATGCTGACCTTTTCCGAATACATGGTGCCCCGCTTGCGACCCAGCCCGGCAAGAACGAAGAAGGCGAACACGGTGGTCCACACACCGAAAAAGATCAACATTTCATACATGAGCACGAAATTGGACGGCAACGGAATGACCGGTTTACCTCCCTGGGGCTGGACGAGGAACGAGGCCTGGGCCGCCGCCAGGAAGAAAAAGCCGAAAACCAAACCGAATACCGCCCCAAAAAAGGTGAATTTCTGAACATGGATGGGGCGCTCCCCCAACACCTTTTCGATTTCCGGGTGTTCGATGG
>WFVN01000033.1 GCA_015491615.1 Gammaproteobacteria bacterium | reverse complement strand
CCACCAGGCCCACGTGCAGGCCGGAAATGGCCACCAGGTGGTTGGTGCCGGTGGCCAGCAGCACCCGCCACTGTCCGTCGTCGATGCCGCTGCGCACCCCCAGGGCGAGGGCTTGGATCACCCCCGTCTCCGACCGGCCCGAGAGGTGCGCGGCGATGGCCTCGGCCAGGGCCTGACGCAGGCCGTGGAGCCCGCCCGGCTCCCGCCCCAGAGCGGAGAAGCCGGCGCGGGCGAGGACGTAGGCGCGTGCCTCCAATCCTCGCCGATGGAGGACGTCCGCGGGATCGGGGCGCCCCGGATTGCGCCGCCCGACGGCCGGTCGCAGGCGCAGGGTGAGACGATAGACCTCCCCCACCGCCAGATCCGGGGGTCGGCCGTACCAGTCCACCCGCACCCGCTCGGGGAAGGGCTGGTCGGCGGGGGCGAGCACCGAGCGCACCCGCAAGGGGAAACGCACGCCAAGGGGATGCGTCTCGGGGAGCCCGTCCACTACCCCCACCACCGTCACCGGCGTCTTCCCCACCCGGGCGAACCAGTCCGTGGGCGGCGGCGCCCGCCAGGCGGACCAGGCGGCGCCGAGGGCGAGGCAGGCCAAACCCACGGCCCCGGGGCGCAGGCGGGTGCGGGGCAGGGCGAGCAGAACAGCGGGGGCGGCCACGGCGAGGGCCGCGGCGGGGGTCATCGGGAACGCCTGGGCCAGGGCGATGCCGAGCAGGGCGGCGACGAGGGGCAGGCCCGCCGCCGCCACCGCTCAGTCGTCCCGCAGGCGGCCGTCCTCCAGGCGCAGGACGCGGTCGGCCTCGGCCGCCAGGCCGGGGTCGTGGGTGACGATGACGAAGCTGGTCCCCAGGTCCCGGTTCAGCTCCAGCATGAGGGCATACACCGCCGCCGCGGTGCGCGAGTCCAGGTTGCCGGTGGGCTCGTCGGCGAGGACGCAATCGGGGCGGCTCACCAGGGCCCGCGCCAGGGCCGCCCGCTGGCGCTCGCCGCCGGACAGCTCCCCCGGCTTGTGGGCCAGGCGCGCCCCGAGGCCCACCCGTTCGAGCATGGTCCGCGCTGCCTCCCGCGCCGCCGCCGGCGCGTCGCCGCGGATCAGCAACGGCATGGCGACGTTCTCCAGGGCGGTGAACTCGGGCAGGAGGTGGTGGAACTGGTAGACGAAGCCCAGGTGGCGGTTGCGGAAGCGCCCTCGCGCCGCCTCGCCGAGGGCGAAGAGGTCCTGTCCCTGCACCCACACGCGCCCCGTGCTGGGCCGGTCCAGGCCGCCCAGCAGGTGCAGCAGGGTGCTCTTGCCGGAGCCGGAGGCGCCGACGATGGCCAACCGCTCCCCGGTCGCCACCGACAGGTTCACCCCCTTGAGCACCTCCACGTGCAGGCCGCCCTCGTGGAAGGTCCTGCCCAGGCCCTCGGCGCGCAGCACCGGCTCACTCATAGCGCAGGGCCTCCGCCGGCTGCACGCGCGAGGCGCGCCACGCCGGGTAGATGCTGGCCAGGAGGGAGAGGGCCAGGGCGACGCCGGCGATGAGCCACACATCGCCCCAGTGGAGCTCCGAGGGCAGCTCGCTGATGTAGTACACCTCGGCGGACAGGAACTGCACCCCGAACAACTGCTCGATGGCAGGGACGATGCGCTCCACGTTGCTGGCCAGGGCGACGCCGCCGGCCACCCCCAGGAGGGTGCCCACCACGCCGATGACCGTGCCCTGGACGGTGAACACCCCCATCACCCCCGCCGGGGTCAGCCCCAGGGTACGGAGGATGGCGATGTCCGCCTCCTTGTCCACCACTGCCATCACCAGGGTGGAGACCAGATTGAAGGCGGCCACCCCGACGATGAGGGTGAGGATGACGAACATGGTGGTCTTCTCGATCTGGATGGCGCGGAAGAAATTGGCGTGCTGGCGGGTCCAGTCGCTCACCCAGTAGCGATCGGGCAGGCGCCGGCCGAGGTCGGCCACCACCTGGCGCACCTGGAACAGATCGGTGAGACGCAGCCGCACCCCCGTCACCGCATCCCCCAGGCGGTAGAGGCGCTGCGCGTCCCGCAGGTGGACGAGGGCGAGGGCGCTGTCGTACTCGTACATGCCGGCGGCGAAGATGCCCACCACGGTGAAACGGCGCAGGCGCGGCATCACCCCCGCCGGAGTAAGACTCGCCTGCGGGGTGATGAGGGTGACCCGGTCCCCCGGCCCCACCCCCAAACCGCGTGCCAGGTCCTGACCGAGGACGATGCCGAACTCGCCGGGACGCAGGTCGTCCAGGCGGCCCATGATCATCAACTCACCGATGCGATCCACGCGCCCTTCCTGGGCCGGGTCGATGCCACGCACCAAAGTGGCGCTCACCCGTTGCCCCGCGCTCAACATCCCTTCCCCCCGGACGAAGGGGGCGGTGGCCACCACGCGCGGGTCCTCCTCGGCGAGGCGGGCCACCGCGCGCCAGTCGGCGAGGGAACCACCCTCGGCGCGAATGGTGGCATGGGCGGTCATGCTCAGGATGCGTTCGCGCAGTTCCGTCTCGAAGCCGTTCATCACCGAGAGGACGGTGATGAGGGCGGTCACCCCCACGGCGATGCCCAGCATGGAGATGAGGGTGATGAAGGAAATGAAATGGTTGCGGCGTTTGGCGCGGATGTAGCGCAGGCCGATGAACAGGGGCAGGGGGCGCATCATGGTCGGGGATTAAACCACAATCGCGGCGCCGGCGCGCGAACGGGAGGAGGGCCGGCAGGACCAGGAGCCAGGACGGCGGGGCCGGCAC
>WFVN01000032.1 GCA_015491615.1 Gammaproteobacteria bacterium | reverse complement strand
GGGTACGGGGGTGAGGCCCTCGGGGGCGGGGATCACCCCTTCCACCGCGTCCACCACCGCCGACAGCCACACCGATCCGCAGCGGAATACCACCAAAGTGGTGCGCTCGTGGGATTCGGGCAGGGCACTCATGGGCGCACGCTATTCCGGTCGTCGGAGTCCATGCCCCCATAACGACCGCAGCACAGGCCGAATTGAGCCGCTCAGGAGGTGGCGTCTTCCGCCCGTTCCGTGGCCGTAGCAGCCTTTGCTCCGGTGACGATGGCGTGCGCCCAGTCGAGGATGGGCCGCACCCGTGGCGATACCAGCTCGCGCGCCTCCTCGTAAGTCATCCAACGGTATTCATCGTGCTCGGGGCGCCCCAACTCGGGATTCACCGGCAGGGAAACGGTCTTTCCGTGGGTTTCGGCGATGTAATAGCGGGCCACCTTGCCACGCGCGTAAGGGGGCGTCTCTTTGTAGACGTGCCCCCAATCGAAATGCAAGTCGGTGATGGTGCTTTCCTCGGCCACCTCGCGGATGGCCGCCTCCAGGGGCTGTTCGCCAGGTTCTACCATGCCTTTCGGAAAATCCCAGTACTGGTAGGCCCGCAAGAGCAGGTAGAGCCAGCCTTTCTCGGGATCGCGGCGCACCACCACCACCCCGGCGGAGAGGGTGCGACGGCGCGGGCCGCCCCGTCTGAGGAATCGATGGGCCATGTCTCTCCTTCCGCCTCAAGGGACGAGGTCGGGCATTCGATATGACGACACACGTCATCATAGCGTGAGGTGGGTCATGGGGCCATCGCCGCACCGCACCGATTTGCGCCGTTGGCTCGGCCTCGCCCTGGTGTTGTCCGCACTCCTGGGAGGATTGTGGCAACTGGGGCTGGTGGGGCGCTTGGAAGCCATGGCCTACGACTGGCGCCTGGCCCTCCAACGCGCCGACGCCCCCCTGCCCGAAGAAGTGGCGGTGGTATTCATCGACGACGCCTCGCTGGCGGCCATGGAAGGGATCGCCGGGCGCTGGCCATGGCCGCGTTCCGTGTATGCCGAGCTGTTGGAGTTCTTCGCCATGGCGCCGCCGCGGGCGGTGATCTTCGACGTCATGTTCAGCGAGCGTCAAGGGGCCGGTGGCCTCGGCGCCCCCCTCGACCCCCACGACCAGCGGCTGGTGGAAGCCACCGCCGAGGCCCCCTTCGTGGTCCATGCAGCCCGTCTGCTGCGGGATGTGCCGGACGAGCGCAACCGCCATCTCCTGGGACGCCCCCTCCCCGAAGAGGTAGTGGCACGGTTCGACCCCGCGCATCGCTACGGCCAGGGCATCCCCGGCTATTACTGGGCCCTGGAGCTTCCGTCCAACAACAATTTCTACCTGCCCTTCCCCGAGCTGCTGCGGGCCACACCAGCCCTCGGGGTGGTGGACGTGCGCCCGGACGCGGACGGCGTCTATCGGCGCGTGCGCCTCCTGCACCGCTACGGCGACGCCCTCCTCCCCGCCCTCGGCGCGATCGCCTGGCTGGACCACAAGCGACCGGCGTGGATGGCGGTGCACGGCAATCGCCTGGAACTGCCCGGGGCGCGTATCCCCCAGGACGGCACGGGCCACTACCTGGTGAACTACTACGGGCGCGTCTCGGGCTACTCCTTCGCCGGCATCATGGCCGCCCTGCAGCGCATTCGCGCGGGAGAGCTGGAGGATCTGCCCGTCTCCCCCTTCGAGTTCGAAGACCGCATCGTCTTCGTGGGCGCCAGCGCCGCCGGCCTGGAAGACCTCAAGCGCACGCCGGTGGACGCGCGCCTGCCCGGGGTGGCCATCCACGCCGCGGTGGCCGCCAACCTCCTGCGCGGGGACTTCCTCCGCCCCCTGCCCGCCTGGAGCGGCCCCGCCGGCGCCTTCGCCACCCTGATCCTGGTCCTCGCCCTCATGGCCACGGCACGCCGACCGGGCCTGCGCATCGCCGTGCCCCTCATCGCCGCCGGCGCCTGGCTGGCCATCGACCTGGCCCTGTTCCGCGCCCGCCTCGTCCTGCCCCTGGCCCCGCCGCTGCTGGCGGTGGGCCTCGCCGCCCTGGGCGCCTACGCCCTCCTGCTCCTCACCGAGGGGCGCGAGAAGGCGCGCATCAAGCGGATGATGTCCCAGTACCTCTCCCCCGCCGTGCTGGAGACGGTGGTGGCCCGTCACAGCGATTTCGCCCAGGCGGAAGTGGGCCGCCGCGAACATCTCACCATTCTCTTCTCGGACATCCGCGGCTTCACCAGCCTGTCGGAGAACCTGCCCCCGGAACGGGTCGTGGAGCTGCTCAACCACTACTTCTCGGCCATGACCGACGTCATCTTCCGCCACCGGGGCACCATCGACAAATTCATCGGCGACGCCATCATGGCCTTCTGGGGCGCCCCCCTGCGCATCGACGACCACGCCGACCAGGCCCTCCTCGCCGCCCTGGAGATGGTCGAAAGGCTGGAGATGGTGAACGCCTGGCTGCGCGAGCGCGGCTACCCGCCCATCGCCATCGGCATCGGCCTGCACACCGGCGACGTGGTCCTCGGCAACATCGGCTCACAACAGAAACTGGACTACACCGTCATCGGCGACAACGTGAACCTCGCCTCGCGCATGGAAGGGCTCACCAAACACTACGGCGCCCCCGTGCTCCTCTCCGAGACCACCCTCGCCGAACTGACCCTGCCGGTGCCCTGCCGGGTGGTGGACCTGGTGCGGGTGAAGGGCAAGCGGCGCCCGATCCGCATCTACCAGCCCCTGGGTCACCCGCAGCGCCTGGACGACGCCGAACTGGGGCGCCTGGACGCCCTCGCCCACGACTGGGAAGCGGTCATGACCGCCTATCTGGAACGGCGCTGGGACGAAGCCGAGCGGCGCCTCGCCGCCCTCCCCGACGACCCCCTCAAGGTCCTCTACCTGGAGCGCCTGGCCCACTACCGTCGCCAGGCGCCGGGGCCGGAATGGGACGGCGTCGCCACCATGACGAGCAAGTAAAGGACCGGCGCGCGGCGCCGAATAGAAGGATGACCACCCACCCCGGAAGGTACGACCCCATGAACACACGCGCCCTGACGTTCCTGCTCCTCCTGGCCCTGCCCCTGGCGGCCGGCGCCGAGGAGTTCCTCTACGTCCTCAGCGCCAAGGCCAAGCTGTACACCGAGCCCAGCTTCCGCGCCCCCGTGGTCGCCCGCCTCAGCAAGGGCGAGAAGACGGAGGCCGTGGGCAAGAACAACTACTGGTTCAAGGTCCGCTACCAAGGCAAGGAAGGCTGGATCTCGCGCCTGGCCGTCTCCCCCCACCCGCCGGTGAAGCGCGGCTCTCTGCTGGCGCGCGACGACGGCCGCCTGGAACAACAGGCCCGCCGGCGCGCCTCCGTCGCCGCCACCACCGCCGCCGTGCGCGGCCTGCGCGAGGACGAGCGCACGCGCATGAGCGCCGTCGGCGGCCCCGACTACGCCGCCCTGCGGCAGGTGGAGGCGGTCACCGTGAGCGACGCCGAACTGACCGACTTCACCCGGGTCCTGCGACCATGAGGGGCGCCCTCCTCCTCGCCACCCTCCTCGTCCTCGCCCTGCCCGCCTGGGCCAGCGGCGAGCGGGACTTCCGCCTGCGCGAGCACGAACTCGCCCTCCAGGGCCTCACCGGCGCCGACGTGGACGCCGAGGTCGCCTTCGGGCGCGACATCGCCGCGCGCATCCTCGGCCGCGTACCCCGCTACGACGACCTCGCCGCCAACCGCTACGTGACCCTGGTGGGGCGCGCCCTGGCCCTGCAAGGCAACCGACCGGAACTGGACTACCACTTCGCCATCCTCGACGACGACACCATCAACGCCTACTCCGCCCCCGGCGGCTACGTCTTCGTCACCCGCGGGGCCATCCGGGCGATGGCCGACGAGGCCGAGCTGGCCGCCGTCCTGGCGCACGAGATCGCCCACGTCAACCGCCGCCACATCGTCCGCCAGGCCCGCGTGCGCGCCCGCGACGACTCCGGTCTCGGCGGCCTCGCCCGCCTCCTCGGCGGCAGTGGCGACTCCGCCCGCGTCGCCTTCGCCCAGGCGGTGGACAAGGCCATGGACCTGCTCTTCGTCCAGGGCTACAACCAGCGCGACGAACTGGAGGCGGACGCCGACGCCACCCTCATGCTCGCCGCCGCCGGTTACGACCCCACCGCCCTGCGCCGCTTCCTCGCCCGCATCGGCGAATCCGAGGCGCGCGTGAGCACGACCCACCCCCCCAGCCGGGCACGCCTGGCGGCCCTGGACGAACTCATCCAGACCCAGGGGC
>WFVN01000031.1 GCA_015491615.1 Gammaproteobacteria bacterium | reverse complement strand
CCGGCCCGCCGTGCACCTGGAACTCCACCACGTCCTCTCCGGTGTAGGAGTGGGGGGCGGGGAAGAACAGGGTGAGCCCCTGGTCCAGCAAGTTTCCCGAACGGTCGCGGATGGGCCCGTAACGGGCGTGGCGGGGCGGCGGCAGTTCACCAGCCAAGGCACGGGCGATGGCCGGCGCAGCCGGCCCGGAAACGCGCACGATCCCCACCCCACCCCGCCCGGGGGGGGTAGCGATGGCGACGATGGTGTCGTTGCTCATCCCGTCTTCTGGGAGGACTTCTCCAGCTTACGGATGATGTACCACTGCTGGGCGATGGAGAGGGTGTTGTTCACCAGCCAGTAGAGCACCAACCCGGCGGGGAAGAAGGCGAAGAACAGGGTGAAGACGATGGGCAATAGCTGCAGGATCTTCTGGTGCGTGGGATCCATGCCCGCGGTGGGGTTGAGCTTCTGCTGCACGTACATGGACAGGCCCATGAGGATGGGCAGGACGTAATAAGGGTCCTTGGTGGACAGGTCCTTGATCCACAGGATCCACGGCGCCATGCGCAGCTCCACGCTTTCCAGCAGCACCCAGTAGAGGGCCAGGAAGACAGGAATCTGCACGAGGATGGGCCAGCAACCGCTCAGAGGGTTGATTTTCTCCCTACGGTACAGCTCCATCATCGCCTGAGAGAGGCGCTGGCGGTCCTCCCCATAACGTTCTCGCAGGGCCTGGAGCTTGGGCGTCAGACGGCGCATGTTGGCCATGGAGCGGTAGCTGGCCTCGGACAGTTTGTAGAAGACCACCTTGATGAGCAGGGTCAGGAGGACGATGGACCAACCCCAGTTACCGGTGAGGGCATGGAACTGCTTGAGAAGCCAGAACAGGGGCTCGGCGATGAAGGTCATCACCCCGTAATCGATGGTGAGTCTCAGGGTGGGATGGATCTCCCCCAGTCGATCGTGTTCCTTGGGCCCGAGATAGAGCTGGGAGCGGAAGGTGGCACTCTCGCCGGCGGGCACCTCCACGGGCACGGCGGCGACGCCCAGGATGTAGCGGGGGCCCGGCACCTGGCGGGTGTAGATGTGCTCCAGCTCGTTCTGGTCGGGGAGCCAGGCGGCGACGAAATAGTGCTGCAAATAGGCTACCCACACCCCCTTGATCAACTCCTGCGGCGCACGCCAAGTGTCAAATTCGTCGAAATCAATCTTTTCGTAAGGTTTGTCGGGGGTGGACACCGCCCCACCGGTGAAGGTGTAGATAAACCAGGATTGGCCGGGATCAACGAACTCGTTTCGTTGAAATTGGCGATAGATACGCCCTTCCCATGGCGCATCGAGACCGTTCTCCAGGCGATGCTCCAAGTCGATGAGATAACGTCCGCGGTGGAAGGTGTACACCTTGGTCACCGTCACCCCCTCGGGGCTAGTCCAGGTGAGGGGCACTTCCAGGGTGTCCTGACCCTCGGCCAGGGTGTACACCTTGGCCTCGGCCCGATAGACGGCGTGGTGGTCGGGCGCCGGCGCCCCGGAAATGAAGCCGCTCTGGGCCACGTAGAGGCGTTGCGGATCGTCACTCAACAGGGTGAAGGGAGTAGGGTCGTCCACACTCACCGGATATTTGAGCAGGCGCACGCGGCGCACATCGCCCCCGGTGGTATCGATGACCACGTCCAGAAGATCGGTCACCACCCGAACGCGTTCACCCCGCTTGAGCGCGGGGGCACCCTGGACCGCTGGCACCAGACCGCTGGCGGTGATCTGATCGGGTACGTCGTCCTCCCCCTTGGACTGCTCCACTACCGGTGCTCCCACCTGATTTCCACCGTCCACCACCGGAGACTCGGGAGTCGGAGCGGGTGGATTAGGACGCGGGCCGTAGTCCGTCTGCCATGCCTGCCACAACAGCAGGACCACCATCGCCAAGGCGAGCGAAAGAAGGAGACGCTGATTTTCCATTAATCTTTCCGCCGAATGGAAGGGACGGGATCGACACCGCCGGGGTGCCAGGGATGACATCGGGACACGCGCCGCAGGGCCATCCACCCGCCACGCCAGACACCAAAACGCTCGATGGCCTCCAGGGCGTAAGCCGAACAGGTGGGATGGAAGCGGCAACTGGAACCCAGGTAGGGGCTCAGGAAATAGCGGTAGCCACGAATGATCCAAACGAACACACGCGCCATCATCGAACCCGCAACCGTCGCCACAGGGCAATCAGATCTTTGCGCAGCTCGCGTCGGTCCGCCTCCCGCACTCCGGGCCGGGAGAGAATCACCACGTCCACCGGAGGCAAGTGGGACACCTGCTGTCGCAAGGTCTCCCGCACCAGGCGCTTGGCCAGATTGCGGCGCACCGCCGTGCGTGTGTGCTTACGGGCGATGGCCATTCCCAGGCGCAACACATCCTGCCCCGTATCGCGCATCAGAACACGGAAATAGCGACCGTGGAGGACCCGATCCGGCTGTTCGAAGACGCGGGAGAAATCCGTCTTGCTGCGCAGGCGGCCGATGGCGGCGGTCCGGGAAGGCGCCGGTTCGGAGATCCCGACGGCCGCCCTGGCCCCCACTTCAGACCGCCAGACGGGCGCGACCCTTGGCGCGGCGGGCGCTGAGCACGCGGCGGCCAGCCTTGGTGCGCATGCGGGCCCGGAACCCATGGGTGCGCTTACGGCGCAGGTTGTGCGGCTGATAGGTTCTTTTCATGGCGGTGTTTCCCGAATAGTAGGGGACGAAAGGGCGCAAGAAGATACTGATCGCGCCTCTCGAAGTCAATGCACATGCCGTTTGGACAAGCTGTGGATAAGTTGTGGGAAGCAGGGTAAACTCCCCAACCGGTTCGCGCCCCACGTTCACGAGGACCGCGCATGACACCACCACTCTGGGACCGTTGTCTGGAACGCCTCGCCAACGAGCTCCCACCCCAGCACTACAACACCTGGATCCGCACGCTGGAGGCGCGCGAGGAAGACGGCACCCTGCGCCTGCTGGCCCCCAACCGCTTCGTCCTCGATTGGGTGCGCAGCCGTTTCCTCGAGCGCATCCAAGACACCCTCCGGGAGCTGGCCTCGGACTGCCGCTTGGAACTGGAAGTGGCCGGTGAGGGCGACTCCCGCCCGCGTGTCGAACGCCCCACCGCCGCGATCCATGTTGAAGCCCAGAAGACACGGGCGGCGGGTCCCACCCTGCGGCGCCGTGACGACACCCCCAACGTCGTCCAGACCAATCTCAACCCCGCCTTCACCTTCGACAGTTTCGTAGAGGGCAAGTCCAATCAACTGGCCCGTGCCGCTTCGGAGCAAGTGGCCACCAACCCCGGCCAGTCCTACAACCCCCTGTTCATCTATGGTGGAGTAGGTCTGGGCAAGACTCACCTGATGCACGCCATCGGCAACCGCATCCTCCAGGAACACCCGGGCGCACGGGTGGCCTACCTTCACTCCGAACGTTTCGTCCAGGACATGGTCAAGGCGCTGCAACACAACGCCATCGACCGCTTCAAGAAATACTACCGGACCCTCAACGTTCTCCTCATCGACGACATCCAGTTCTTCGCCGGCAAGGAACGCTCCCAGGAAGAATTCTTTCATACATTCAATGCCTTGTTGGAAGAACAACAGCAGGTGGTACTCACCTGTGACCGTTATCCCAAAGAGGTCAACGGGCTGGAGGAACGCCTCAAGTCTCGCTTCGGGTGGGGGCTCACGGTGGCCGTGGAGCCACCGGAGTTGGAGACACGCGTAGCCATCCTCCTCAAGAAAGCCCAGGAAATGGACGTGGACCTGCCCAGTGACGTAGCCTTCTTCATCGCCAAACGCATCCGCTCCAACATCCGTGAATTGGAGGGCGCCCTGCGCCGGGTAGTGGCCAACTCCCGTTTCACTGGGCGCGAAATCGACGTGGACTTCGTGCGCGAAGCCCTCAAGGACCTTCTCGCGCTGCAGGACAAGCTCGTCACCATCGACAACATCCAGAAAACAGTGGCCGAATACTACAAAATCCGTTACACCGACTTGCTCTCCAAGAAACGCACCCGTTCCATCGCCCGACCCCGCCAGATCGCCATGGCCCTGGCCAAGGAGCTCACCAACCACAGCCTACCCGAGATCGGCGAGGCTTTCGGCGGACGCGACCACACCACCGTCCTCCATGCCTGTCGCAAAGTTCAGGCACTGCGCAAGGAAGACAACCGAATCGACGAGGACTACCTCAATCTGTTGAGGAGCTTGAGCACATGATGTGGATAACTTGTGAGCAAGTCCGACCGATTCGGACACAACAGACTTTCACACACTCTGTCCACAGCTTTCCCCCTGCCCATTCCACCCGGGATCCCACCCCTCGATCCTCACAACCTTCGGAAATAAATCGACTTTTCTGTCTTCTCCACATACACACAGGACCAACTATTTCAACAACAGGGCTTTTTCTTCTAAAGATCTACTGATAGGGCCAACGAAAATGGAACTCAATCTCCGACGGGAACAACTTCTCCTCCCTCTGCAAGCGGTCATCGGCGTAGTCGAACGGCGCCAGACCATGCCCATCCTCTCCAACGTCCTTATCGAGGTCGAGAACGGATGCATCACCCTCACCGCCTCGGACCTGACCGTGGAACTACGCGCCAGCAGCGAAGCAGACACCGAGACCACTGGCAGTTTCACTGCTTCCGCCCGTAAACTCATGGACATCTGCCGTTCCCTGGACGAGAACGCGCCCATCCAGATCCGGGTGGAAGACGGCAAGGCCACACTCCGCAGCGGTCGTTCCCGCTTCATCCTCGCCACCCTGCCGGCGGAAGAATACCCACTCATGGACTTCGAGGACGAGAACCTGGACGTCCGACTGGACCAACCAGAGTTCAAGAAACTGCTGGAGAAGACCCACTTCGCCATGGCCGTCCAGGACATTCGCGCTTTCCTCAACGGCATGCTGGTAGAAGTGGATGGCGAACGGCTCCGTTGCGTTGCCACCGATGGACACCGCCTCGCCCTCTGCGAACAAATCTTGGAATCTCCGTACGACGACAAGCACCAGTCCATATTGCCGCGCAAGGCCATCCTCGAACTGACCCGCACCATCACCCAAGACGAGGCGCCCGTCCATTTGCGTCTGGGGAAGCAACAGGCACGCATCGAAGTAGGTGAACGCTCACTGACCACGAAACTCATCAACAGCACTTACCCCGACTACCAACGGGTTATCCCTCGCGATTCCGATAAAACCATCCATGCCGCTACCGATGAGCTGAAGCAGACCTTGTCCCGCGCCTCCATCCTCTCCAACGAAAAGTACCGAGGCATTCGCCTGCGCCTCAGCCCCGGCCAACTCACTGCCATCGCCAACAACCCAGAACAGGAACAGGCAGAGGACGTGATGGCCGTGGACTACGTCGGTGAGGAACTCGAAATCGGTTTCAATGTCAATTATTTACTGGATGCCCTACAGGCCATCGACCAGGATCAGGTGGTGATCCACCTATCCGATCCCAACAGTAGCGTTTTGATCCAACCGGAGGGAGACGACACCAGCCTGTACGTTGTCATGCCCATGCGTCTATAACCCTGTGATCGAGCGACTGCGAATCGAACGACTGCGCGTGATTCGATACGCCGACGTCCGGTTCAACCGAGGCATTTACTGGTTTCACGGACCCAACGGTAGCGGCAAGACCACGATCATCGAGGCCATCCACCTTCTGTCCACCGGCCGGACCTTCGCTGGCAAAGCGGAACTAGACCCTCTCATTCAGGACGGGCAAGCGGGAATGAGCATCCGTCTTGACCACAGTGAGCATGGCGGTTTCACGTTGCATAAGGTGCGAGGCGAAGACAAACACCTCATCAGGAGCACTCAGGACACAATGAAACAGAACGAAGTCGCTCGCCTGTTGCCTCTGGTGACCGTCCACGCCCAATCCCATCTCCTGATTGACGGCCCGGCGGTCGTCCGCCGCCGTTATCTGGATTGGGGGCTGTTCCACACGAACGAGGCCTTCGTCCAACAAAGTCAGCACTACGCCCGGTTGCTCAAACAGCGCAACGCTAGCCTGCGCCAGGGCCTGCCCGACCGCCTGGTGCGCAGTTGGGATGAACTCCTGGGAGAGACGGGCGAATACCTCAAGATGCACCGTGAAAACCATCTGCGGAGCCTGAAGCCCCACATCGACCAATGTTTGCAGGCCCTGCTCCCGGAGTGGAAAGTCGAGATCATCCACCGGCCCGGATGGTCACGCCTGACAGAGGATCTCACCACCGCATTTGCCAAAACACTCGAGCAAGACCGCGTTCGAGGCTACACTGGCATCGGTGCCCACCGGGCCGAATTGGCCCTCCAGGTGGGCGGCAAGGCCGCCCGCGAACGCCTCTCACGCGGTGAGAAGCGTCGGCTCTCCCTAGCCCTACGACTGGCCCAACTCCTTTGGTACAAGCACCTGAAAGGGTACCCCCCCCTGTGTCTGCTGGACGATTTCGGCATGGAGCTGGACGAATCCGGAGGGCGAACGGCCCTCGATATCGTCTCCGCATCAGGGGCACAGGCCCTGGTGACCACGACTGAACACCTGCTCCAAACCTATCTTTCGTACACCCCGGTCAAGGCCGTGTTTCACGTGAAACATGGTGAAGTCCAAATCCATTGATCTTCGAGGTGACCATGAACGATCAGACCAAGTCGAACTACGATGCCGGCGACATCCAAGTCCTGCGTGGGCTGGACGCGGTCCGCAAACGTCCTGGCATGTACATCGGCGACACCGATGACGGCACCGGCCTCCACCACATGGTCTTCGAAGTGGTGGACAATTCCGTCGACGAGGCTCTGGCAGGTCATTGCAACCGGATCGATGTGACCATCCACGCCGATGGATCCATCTCCATCAAAGACAACGGCCGTGGCATGCCGGTGGACATCCATCCGGAAGAGGGTCGCTCGGCGGCGGAAGTGATCATGACTGTGCTCCACGCCGGCGGGAAGTTCAATGACAATGCCTACAAGGTCTCCGGAGGGCTCCACGGGGTGGGTGTCTCGGTGGTCAACGCGCTGTCGGAAAAGCTGGAGCTGACCATCTACCGCGACGGAAAGATCCATTTCCAGCGTTATCACGACGGTGAACCGGAGGGTCCGCTCGCGGTCATCGGCGAAACCGGCGAACGGGGTACCCAGGTGCATTTCTGGCCCAGCCCGAAGATCTTTTCCGACACCGAGTTCCACTACGACATCCTCGCCAAGCGGCTGCGCGAGCTGGCCTTCCTCAACCCTGGCGTAAGAATTCACCTGAGCGACCTGCGCGAAGGACAGGAACGGGAGGACGTTTTCGCCTACGAAGGCGGCATCGGGTCCTTCGTGGAGCACCTCAATCAGAAGAAGACACCCATCCACGACAAGGTCTTCTACTTCCGTGAAAGCCAGGAAGGGACAGACAAGAATGGAGACCAGGTGCAGGTGGAGGTGGCGGCGCAGTGGAACGACAGTTACCAGGAGAACGTTTTCTGCTTCACCAACAACATTCCCCAGAAAGACGGGGGGACCCATCTGGCCGGGTTCCGTGCCGCTCTCACCCGGACCATCAACCACTACATCGAGAAATCCGGCCTAGGGAAAAAGTACAAGATCAAAAGTCTAAGCGGCGAAGATACCCGCGAAGGTCTTACCGCCGTGCTTTCCGTGAAAGTGCCCGATCCTAAATTCTCCTCCCAGACCAAGGAGAAGCTGGTTTCTTCCGAGGTGAAACCGATCGTCGAATCATTGGTGGCAAAACGCTTTTCCGAGTTCCTGGAAGAGAATCCCAACGACGCCAAAGCCATTATCGGCAAGATCGTCGATGCCTGTCGTGCTCGGGAGGCGGCACGCAAAGCACGGGAAATGACCCGCCGTAAGGGTGTCTTGGACGTTGCTGGGCTACCTGGAAAACTGGCCGACTGCCAGGAAAAGGACCCGGCCCAGTCGGAACTGTTCCTGGTGGAGGGCGATTCTGCCGGCGGTTCCGCCAAGCAGGGCCGAGACCGGCGCTACCAGGCCATCCTGCCCTTGAAAGGCAAGATTCTGAACGTCGAAAAGGCCCGTTTCGACAAAATGCTGTCCTCGGCGGAGGTGGGCACACTCATCACCGCCCTGGGTTGTGGCATCGGCCGGGACGAATACGATCCCGACAAGCTCCGTTACCACCGTATTATCATCATGACCGACGCGGACGTGGACGGCTCCCACATCCGCACCCTACTGCTCACCTTCTTCTACCGGCAGATGCCCGAACTCATTGAACGTGGCCACATCTACATCGCTCAACCGCCCCTGTACAAGGTGAAGAAGGGCAAGCAGGAGTACTACGTGAAAGACGATCATGAATTGGGCAAGTACCTCCTCAGTCTGGCCCTCAATGACGCCTGTCTCTTTCCCGGTGAAGGGACCCCACCCCTGTCGGGCGAGGCTCTGGAACGCCTGGCGGAACAGTACCTGGCGGTGATGAACACCATCGGTCGCCTGAGTCGTCGTTTTCATCCCCACCTGTTGGAAAAGATCGTTTACATGACGCCATTGAGCGAGGATCAGTGGCACGACGAGATCCGCCTGAAAGCCTGGGTGGAGGAGCTCATCGGGCGTGCCAATGCCGACAGCCTGGGAGTCCGCTTCCGGGGCGAGGTGACCGGCGATGAGCACCCCGAAGTCCTGCGGGTGCGGGCCCTGCAACACGGTGTGGAACGGGAGTACCTGTTCACCCCAACCTTCTTCCGTTCTGGCGAGTACCTGAGCATGAAGAACCTGGGGGAAAGCCTCTCCGGGCTCATCCAGGAGGGCGCGCGGGTGCGACGCGGCAACCAGGAGCGACCGGTGAGCACCTTCAAGGAGGCCATCGACTGGCTCCTGAACGAGGCCAGGCGCGGCCAGCAGATCCAGCGTTACAAGGGTCTCGGGGAGATGAACCCGGAGCAACTCTGGGAGACCACCATGGATCGGGAGACGCGCCGCCTGCTGCAGGTGCGCATCGAAGACGCCATCGCCGCCGACGAGATGTTCTCCACCCTCATGGGGGACCAGGTGGAGCCGCGCCGGGAGTTCATCGAGCGCAACGCCCTGGAGGTGGCCAACCTGGACGTGTGAGCGTTTGCCCACGGTATGGCGCCCATGCCATAATCCGGGCGCCTGAATCCGTTCCATCGCTCCCCGCCTGGGGAGCGTTTCATTTGAGGACAAGAACGATGAACGACGCCATCACCCTGAGACAGTTCCTCCTCGCCCAGCAGCGCGCCGGCAAGGAGATCGAGACCGGCCTCATCGACCTCATCTGCGAGACCGGGGTCGCGTGCAAGAAGATCGCCGCCAAGATCGACCGCGCCGCCCTGGAAGGCGCCCTCGGCGTGGCCGGGAGCGAAAACGTGCAGGGCGAGGAGCAAAAGAAGCTGGATGTCATCTCCAACGAGGTGATGTTCGACCACCTCAAGACCACCGGCCTGTTGTCCGGCATGGGTTCCGAGGAGGAGGACGAGCCCATGGCCATCCCCGCCGATCAGCCCCGCGGGCCCTACCTCATCATGTTCGATCCCCTGGACGGCTCCTCCAACATCGACGTGAACATTTCCGTGGGCACCATCTTCTCGGTGGTGAAGAATCCCCGTGGCACCGAGCCGGCCACCGAGCAGGACTTCCTCCAGCCGGGCAACCAGCAGCTGGCCGCGGGTTTGGTGGTGTACGGTCCCTCCACCGTCTTCGTCCTCACCACCGGCCATGGCGTGTCCATCTTCACCCTGGACCGCAGCGTGGGCGAATTCCTCCTGGTGCAGGACGGGGTGAGCATCGTTCCCGATACCGCCGAGTTCGCCATCAACATGTCCAACCGCCGCTTCTGGGAGGAGCCGGTGCGCCGTTACATCGATGACTGCCTGG
>WFVN01000030.1 GCA_015491615.1 Gammaproteobacteria bacterium | reverse complement strand
GCCAGGTCCAGGACGTACTGTTTGTCGATGAGGACGCGCACCGGGTTGTCTGCCACCCCGTGGCTGCGGGAGGCGCGCGGGCGGATGAAGTAGACGGTGGCGGCGGGAGCGTCTCCCTGGGCGAGGACCGGGGCCTGGGGGGCCACCACGCGGGAGCTGGCGCAGGCGGCGAGGAGGGCCGCGCCGAGGAGGAACAGGAGGGTTTGCATGGGGTTCATGGGCCGTCCTTGGGAATCACGGGCTGGGGTTGGGGTTGTCGGCGTGCACCGCCTCGATGGCAGCGAGCACCTCCGGGGCGAGGGCGAGGTCGAGACTGGCCAGGTTCTCTTCCAGTTGCGCCAGGGTGGTGGCGCCGATGAGGTTGCTGGCGAGGAAGGGGCGGCTGTTGACGTAGGCCAAGGCCATCTGCGCCGGCGACAAGCCTGCCTCGCGGGCGATGGAGACGTACGCCTCGATGGCGGCCACGGCGCGGGGATTGGAATAGCGATCGAAACGCTCGAACAGGGTCAGGCGCGCCCTAGATGGTCGTGCCCCCCCCAAGTATTTGCCGGTGAGCATGCCGAAGGCGAGGGGCGAGTAGGCGAGCAGGCCCACCCGCTCGCGCAGGCTCACCTCGGCGAGACCGATTTCGAAGGTGCGGTTGAGGAGGTTGTAGGGGTTCTGGATGGAGACGATGCGCGGGAGGTCGTGCTCGCGGGCCAGCTGCAGGAGTTTCATCACCCCCCAGGGGGTCTCGTTGGAGACGCCCACGAGGCGCACTTTGCCGGCGCGCACGAAGTCGGCCAGCACTTCCAGGGTCTCGCGCAGGGGCACGGCCGCGTCGTCCGGGTCGTGCTCGTAGCCGAGGCGGCCGAAGAAATTGGTCTTGCGGTCCGGCCAGTGGAGTTGGTAAAGGTCGATGGTCTCCACCCCCAGGCGCCGCAGGCTGCCTTCCAGGGCCGCCTCCAGATGACGGCGGTCGAGCCGCGGGCCGCCGCGGATCCAGGGGATCCAGTCGCCGCGGCTGGCCGCCTTGGTGGCGATCACCACCCGCTCGCGCATCCCCGGCCGGGCCTTGAGCCACTGGCCGATGATGGCTTCGGTGCGACCGTAGGTCTCGGCGCGCGGCGGGACGGGGTAGAGTTCGGCGGTATCGATGAGGTTGACCCCGGCGGCGACCGCCCGATCCAGTTGCGCGAAGGCCTCCTCCGGACTGTTCTGCTCGCCGAAGGTCATGGTCCCCAGGCCGATGAGGCTCACCCGGATGCCGGACTCCCCCAATGGCCGGTATTCCATCGTTCCCCCTCGTTTTTCGTTATCCGGAAACTATAACCCGAACGGGGCGCGCCCTTCACCCCGGGGGCGGCACACGCAGCCAGAAGGTCACCGGCCCATGGTTGACCAGGGCCACGTCCATGTCGGCGCCGAAGCGGCCGGCCGCCACCGGGGCGTGGGCGGCGCGGGCACGCTCGAGCAGGTACTGGAACAGGCGCCGGCCGGTGTCCGGGTCGGCGGCGGGGGTGAAACTGGGGCGGGTGCCCTTGCGGGTGTCGGCGGCGAGGGTGAACTGGGGCACCAGCAGCAGACCCCCGCCCGTCTCCCGCAGGCTGCGGTTCATACGCCCGTCCGCGTCATCGAACACGCGGTAACCGAGGAGGCGCTCCAGGAGGCGCTGGACCTGCGCCTCGGTATCGCCCCGCTCCACCCCCACCAGGACCAGCAGGCCGGCGCCGATGGCCCCCACCGTCTCCCCGGCGACGGTGACCCGTGCCTCGCGTACCCGCTGCAACAGGCCGATCATCCGTCCTCCACCGGCCGCGGCTGCAGCCCCTTGAAGGCGGCGATGCCGGTGAGCAGCAACCCCACCAGGATGAGCACCGGGCCGACACCGGTGTCCAGCAGGCTGCCGGCCCACTCCAATTGGAAGACCCGCTCCAGATAGAGGAGACCGGAGTGGAGCAAGGTGCCGAGGATGAAGCACCAGGAGATGACCTGCTTGAACAGGGTCCCCACGGCGAGGAAACCGAGAGTGAGCCCGACGGCGATGTTGAGGAGGGCCTCCAGGTTGCCGTGCGCGTGGGGGCCGCCCTTGATGTAGTCGATGCCGAACTCCAGGGCCCCCACCTTGTTCATGGCGAGGATGGCCTCGGCGTTGGTCACCGCCAGGGTCTTGGCATCCAGATCGTCGAGGGTGTCCGGGTCTTCTTCGAAGTCGGTGCTGGCAAGGGCCTGCAGGCGCCCCACCACCTCTTGTTTTCCGGCGTTGGCCGCGCCCCACTCTTCGTACATGTTCACCATCACCGGGCCGAGGCCGGCGGTGAAGACCAGGAACAGAAACCCGAAGACGACGTTCTTCTTGCCGATCATGGCGCTCCTCCTTGGCGATTCTCCGCCCCTACACTAGCAAATGGAGGCCACCGGGAGGAGCATGCGGGTCAGACGCCGCCGCGGGCGGCGCGCTTGCGTTCGTGTTCCTTGAGGAGCTTCTTGCGCAGGCGGATGGCCTTGGGGGTCACCTCCACCAGCTCGTCGTCGTCGATGAATTCCAGGGCCTGCTCCAGGCTCAGGCGCAGCGGCGGGGTGAGGAGAATGTTCTCGTCCGAGCCCGCGGCGCGGATGTTGGTGAGCTGCTTGGCCTTCAGGGGGTTCACCACCAGGTCGTTGGCACGCGAGTGGATGCCGATGATCATGCCCTCGTACACCTCGTCGCCGGGGCCGATGAACAACCGCCCGCGCTCCTGCAGGTTGAAGAGGGCGTAGCCCAGGGCCTTGCCCTGGCCGTTGCTGATGAGGACGCCGTTGGTGCGCACCCCGTACTCGCCCGCCTTCTTGGGGCCGTAGTGGTCGAACACGGAGT
Source organism: Gammaproteobacteria bacterium (assembly GCA_015491615.1). Lineage (GTDB taxonomy): Bacteria > Pseudomonadota > Gammaproteobacteria > S012-40 > S012-40 > S140-43. The sequence continues at coordinate 3,051 of WFVN01000030.1, read as the reverse complement.
GGATGAGGCCGGTGCCGGCGGTGGCGGTGAGGAATTCGGTGCGGAAGCCGATGAGGCCGCGGGAGGGGACGATGTAGTCCAGGCGCACCCGGCCCTGGCCGTCGGGGACCATGTCCTTGAGTTCGCCGCCGCGCTCGCCCAGTTTTTCCATCACCGTGCCCTGGTGCTGCTCCTCCACGTCCACGGTGACTTGTTCGTAGGGCTCCTCGAGGGTGCCGTCCTCCCTTTCGCGGACGATCACCTCGGGGCGCGAGACGCCCAGCTCGTAACCCTCGCGGCGCATGTTCTCGATGAGGATGGAAAGGTGCAGCTCGCCGCGCCCGGAGACCTTGAATTTGTCCGGGTCGTCGGTGTCCTCCACCCGCAGGGCGACGTTGTGGATGAGCTCCCGGTCCAGGCGCTCGCGGATCTGGCGGGAGGTGAGGTACTTGCCCTCGCGACCGGCGAAGGGGGAGGTGTTGACCTGGAAGGTCATGCTCACGGTGGGCTCGTCCACGGTCAGCGGCGGCAGGGCCTCCACGTGTTCCGGGTCGCACACGGTGTCGGAGATGAACAGGGGGTCGAGGCCGGTGAAGGCGATGATGTCGCCGGCCTGGGCCTCCTCCCGCTCCACCCGTTCCAGGCCCAGGAAACCATAGATCTGGAGGATGCGCCCGCGGCGGGTGGCGCCCTCGCGGTCCACCACCGTCACCGGCGAGTTGGCGCGGATGCGCCCGCGGGTCACCCGGCCGATGCCGATGACGCCCACGTAGCTGTTGTAGTCGAGGGCGGAGACCTGCAGCTGGAAAGGGCCCTCCAGGTCCACATCGGGGGGACTGACGTGCTCGACGATGGTCTCGAACAGGGGCGTCATGTCGCCCTCGCGCACGTCCGGGTCGAGGCCGGCGTAGCCGTTGAGGGCGGAGGCATAGACGATGGGGAAGTCGAGCTGTTCGTCGCTGGCGCCGAGGCGGTCGAAGAGGTCGAAGGTCTGGTCCACCGCCCAGTCGGGGCGGGCGCCGGTGCGGTCGATCTTGTTCACCACGACGATGGGCCTCAAGCCCCGCGCCAGGGCCTTCTGGGTCACGAAGCGGGTCTGGGGCATGGGGCCTTCCACCGCATCGACCAGCAGCAGCACCGAGTCCACCATGGACAGCACGCGCTCCACCTCGCCGCCGAAGTCGGCGTGGCCGGGGGTGTCGACGATGTTGATGTGGTAGCCGTTCCAGTCGATGGCGGTGTTCTTGGCGAGGATGGTGATGCCGCGCTCCTTTTCGATGTCGTTGGAGTCCATCACCCGCTCCTCCACCTCGCCGCGCGCCTGCAGGGTGCCGGACTGTTGCAGGAGCTTGTCCACGAGAGTGGTCTTGCCGTGGTCCACGTGGGCGATGATGGCGATGTTGCGCAGCTTGCTGATGTCTTGGCTCATGGGTCTTCTCGCAATACGGAGCGGCCCGGAATCACCGGGCCGCGTTCAGGGTCGTCCGGGTAGGGTTCAATTGCCGGCGGCGGTCTCGGCGGCCTCGTCCGGGGGTTCGTAAGGCTCGCTGTAACCGCAGCCTTTCTGCGGGCAGACCTTCTCGGTGCCGCGCCGCTTGGTGGTCTTGAGGGTGAGGATGGGCCAGCCGCACTTGGGGCAGGGCTCGGGCAGGGGCGGGTTCCACACCGCGTACTTGCAGTCCGGATAGGTGGAGCAGGAGTAGAACACCTTGCCGTAGCGGGACTTGCGCTTCAGGAGCGTGCCCTTCTGGCACTCCGGACAGGTGACGCCGGTGTCTTCCGGTTTCTCCAGGGGCTCGATGTACTTGCACTTGGGGTAGGCGGAACAGCCGATGAATTTGCCGTAGCGGCCGCTGCGGATGAGCAGGTCCGAACCGCACTTGGGGCACTGGCGCCCTTCCACCTTCTCCGGCGCCTCGCGCGCGGCGTCCTTGTCCTCGTCCAGGCTGCGGGCGTAGTCGCACTCGGGGTAGCCGGTGCAGCCGATGAAGCGCCCGCGCCGACCCAGGCGGATGGACAGGGGGCGGCCGCACTTGGGACAGGCCTCGTCCAACTGCTCGTGGGTGACGTCCTTGCGGTCCACGCTCTTGGCCTTGTCCTCCACGCGCGCGTGGAAGGGCTCCCAGAAGGCCTTGAGCACCGGCACCCACTCCTTCTCGCCGCGGGAGATGGCGTCCAGCTCGTCCTCCAGATGGGCGGTGAAGTCGTAGTCCACGTAGCGGTCGAAGTGCTGGGTGAGAAACTTGTTGACGATGCGCCCCACGTCGGTGGGTTTGAAGCGCCGCTTGTCCATCTCCACGTACTCCCGCTGCTGCAGGGTGGAGATGATGCTGGCGTAGGTGGAGGGGCGGCCGATGCCGTATTCCTCCAGGGCCTTCACCAGGGTCGCCTCGGTGTAGCGCGGCGGCGGCTCGGTGAAGTGCTGGCTGGGCACCACCGCCAGCAGGTCCACCTGCTGGCCCTCCTCCAGGGGCGGCAGGATGCGCCCTTCGGATTCGTCCTTCTTGGCGTCGTCCAGGCCCTCCTGATAGACGCTCAGGAAGCCGGGCTTGCGGATGGTGGAGCCGGTGGCGCGGAAGACCGAGTCGCCGGCGGCCAGGTCCACGCTCACCGTGTCGATGGTGGCGTGGATCATCTGCGAAGCGACGGTGCGTTTCCACACCAGCTCGTAGAGGCGGTACTGATCGCGGTTGAGGTAGGGCTTGAGGGATTCGGGGGTGCGCGCCACAGAGGTGGGGCGGATGGCCTCGTGCGCCTCCTGGGCGTTCTTGGACTTGTTCTTGAACGTGCGCGCCTTGGCGGGCACCTGGTCGGCCCCGTAGCGTTCCTCGATGAAGCCGCGGATCTCGTCCAGGGCGTCCTGGGCGAGGGTCACCGAATCGGTACGCATGTAGGTGATGAGGCCCACCGTCTCGCCGCCGATGTCGATGCCCTCGTACAACTGTTGGGCGACGCGCATGGTGCGGCTGGCGGAGAAGCCCAGCTTGCGCACCGCCTCCTGTTGCAGGGTGGAGGTGGTGAAGGGGGGCGCGGGGTTGCGCCGGCGCTGTTTCTTCTCCACCCGGGTGACGG
>WFVN01000029.1 GCA_015491615.1 Gammaproteobacteria bacterium | reverse complement strand
GTGCTGGAGATCAACGAGGCCGACGCCGCCGGCTACCTCAAGGCCGCGCGCGACCTGGTGCAACGCCTGCGCCGGCTGGGCGCCCGCAGCGCCCTGGAACACTTCGGCACCCTGCCCGAATCCCTCCGCCACCTGCGTCACTTGCCGGTGGACTACCTCAAGATCGACGCCAGTCTCGTGCACGGCCTGGGGCACGATTCCGAAGCTCGCGAGCGGGTCCGATCGATCGTCGCCGCGGCCGCCGAACACGGCATGGAGACCATCGCCGAAGGGGTGGAAAGCGCCGACGCCCTCGACCACCTGTGGCGCCTGCGCGTCGACCACGTCCAGGGTTACTACCTGCGCCAACCCGGCGAAACCCTGGACTACGACTTCGACTCCCGTCCCTGATCCCCCCAGCCGCCACAAAGGCCTCGGTCCCTCTCCGGTGACGTGGTTCGACGACTCCGCCGATCGCACGATGGCGTAGGGCCCGAGGCGATCCCACACTCCCTCGAGCCCCACAGAAGGGGGGCCGCGAAAACCATTCGGAGGACACCGTCATGAAACGCCCGCTCACCCTCCTCGCCATCGGCGCCTGCCTGGCCACAACGGCACAGGCCAACCCACCCACGGTCGAAGCCCTTTACGTCCAACCCTACGAAAGTCGCGCCGGCAATGCCCGCTTCCTGGCCGAAGTCGACCTGCGCCGACTGGCCGCCCTGAGAGAGAAGCCCCCGCGTACCCTCCGCATCGCTACCGAGAAGGGCACCGTCACCCTGAGGGACGACGGTCGTGCCGGCGACGAGCGGGCGGGAGACGGTCGTTACACCGCCCTGGGCGAATTCGACTTCCAGGCATTGCTCGATCGTACCCGGCGCATCGAGAAATGGCAGGCCAAATTCGGGGAAAAGGCCGCCCCACCCCGTTTCCAGGGGCGTGTCCTGATCGGTCCCCAACGTTTCGTGGGTAGCGACGAACTCGTAAAACTCATCAAAACCGCCAAATTCATTCCCTTGCCTCCCCTGGGCATCCCCCTCGCCATCGACCCCGAACGCAGCCTGGTGATCCGTGACCCGGCGGTGGTGGAGGATCCCTCCCGTACCCATGACCGCTGCACCGGCGGCAACCCCGACGGCGCCTGGAGCTTCAAGAACTTGGTGACGCAAATGGCCAACACCGCCGCCACCGGTGTCACCCCCGAGGCCTTCGTGCGTCTGTGGTTGGCCACCTGGGAGACCGACCAGGTGATCAATGGCTGGACGGTGGCGAATCGCGCCGCCAGCATCCGCAGCCTCGTCATCGACCCCTGGGAGGCCCGCTCCGGCGGCCCGGGCCGACCCCTGGACCTGAACCAGCACCCCTTCAAGCTCATCGCCATCGTCAACCGGATCGACCTGCGTGACAACGCCGCCTACGCCCCCTCCAGCGCCGGCGAGGGCCGCTTCGTCTTTCAGGTCATGGATGATGACTGCAACCCCACCCAGTTCACCGTGATCTTCGAATACGGCATCGACAAGAAGAGTTGTCCGACGATCAAGGACTGGGGACAACAATGGGCCGACCTCTCCACTCTGCCCCTCGGCAGCTCCGCCTACAACGCCGCCCTGCAGGCCATCACCGACCAATTCACCGCCGCGGGCAGAGCCCCCCACAAGCCCAACGGCAGCGCTCTGAACCAGATCCGTACCAACGAAATCGCCCTCGGCGCCCCTTGGGAACTGCGTGAATTCATTATTTCCGCCAACGGCTGGGACACCCACTTCCTGCGTCCCAATACTGTCGCCCAGACCCCCGATATCTCCCTGGACCATACCCCCACCCTGCGCGACTTCGTCCACTCCGCCAACCCTGAGGTCCCCCTGCGCTTCCCCACCCTCGCCGATCCCTTCCGCGGCGGGAGTTCCTTCGCTCCCTTCGGGTTCTTCTGGGACGAGGCCGGCATCAGCCCACGCACTCTGCGCCACCGTTTCTCCCTGGACACCTGCAACGGTTGCCACGCCGGCGAGACAGCCACCTTCTTCACCCACATCCAGCCGGGTACCCCGCCGGTAGGGCTCTCCGGATTCATGACCGGCATCGACGTGGCCGACCCCGCCGACGGCACCCCGACACGCCACTTCGACGAACTCACGCGGCGCGCCGCCGACCTGGACGCCCTTCTCAACAGCAGTTGCCTGGTGCAGGTCCAGGTCCCCATTCTCACCGCACCCCATTGAGGCCTCTCCCCTCCACCCGGGCCGCAACGGCCCGGGTGGAGGCTTTTCCTGCTGCCCCCTCGACGGGCCGGGTTAGACTGGCCCCATGACCGACCCTTTCGCCGTCCACGCGGCACGCTACGACCGCTGGTACGACCGCCATCCGCGCGCCTACGCGGCCGAGCTGACCGCCTTGCGGGCCCTGCTGCCGCCCTTTCGCGTGGGGTTGGAGGTAGGG
>WFVN01000028.1 GCA_015491615.1 Gammaproteobacteria bacterium | reverse complement strand
GTGTAGAAGCCCTCCGAGAAGGGCGGCTCGGCCACCGTCTCCAGGCCCACGCACAGGGTGCGGCCGTCGGAGGCCTGGAGGACCTGCCGGCCGTCGGCACAGGCGGCCTGGTCGGTGGAGGAACTGTCGAGCAGACAGCCGGAGAGCCCCAGGGAGACCAGGGGCAAAAGAGCGAGGGCGTTGCGCACGGATTCACCTCTTCGTTGTATTGGAAAGACGCGCGCAACCGAGTCAAAAAGCGGGCCAACCCTCAGCTCATTGATTTGAAAGCGGTTTTAGCATCGGCAAAGACGCCGGCTGGGTGAAATGCCACGCCCCGCTGCGGCATTTCGCTCACTCGCGGGCGCGCAGCTTCGCCTGGATGAAGACCCGGTGGGGCAGGTGCAACAGCTCGGCGAGCTTGCGGATGACGTATTCCTCGTACTTGTCCAGGCGCCCGTCGGCGAAGGCGACCCGCCACAGCATCTCCACCAGGCACGCCTTTTCTTCCAGACCGAAACGTTCGTTGATCAGGCGGGTGAACTGGTACTGGTCCACCGCTTCGGCCACCTCCCGCTCTGCCAGGTCGAGGAGCTCCTTCAGGCGCTCACCGGGGAGATCGAAGGTGTGCGCCATGGCGTCCAACACGGCACGGCGCTCGGCCTCGCTCACCTCGCCGTCGATGCGCATCACCTCCACCAGCAAGGCGCAGGCGGCCAGGGGCAGCTTGTCCTGCGACGCTTGTGCAGGCACATTGCGGTCGAACCAGGCACGGATCGCCTCGAGCATGGACCGTTCTCCATCGCAAAGGGCAGGGATCGACGCCGACCGCTTCAAACCCCGGGCCGGCTGCCGAACTATACGCCAGATGAACCGGCCGCGACCACGCCCCGCTTTCCTTCTCCTCGCCCTGTGGCTGGCGGCGGGCGCCGCCGTGGGCGCCCCCCTGGCGGCGCGCCTCGCCGCCGGGCTGGAGGATCCGGCCATCGCCCGCCAAGTGAGCGAGCTGGACTGGCCCGCCCTGCGCCGAGTCTATTCCGCGCTGGGAAACCGTCCCGTGTGGCTCGCCGACGACGGCCCCTTGCCCGCCGCCCGTGACCTGCGCCGGCGCCTCCTCGCCGCCGGCGAGGACGGCCTCGACCCCGCCGACTACCACCGCGACCGCATCCTCGCCCTGTGGACGCGTCGTGACGCCAACGCCCGCGCCTGGCTGGAGCTGTACCTCAGCGACGCCTTTCTGCGCCTGGGGAGAGAACTGGCGGTGGGCTACGGCCATCCCCGCCGGGTGGATGTGGACTGGTACCTCCCGCCACCCCCCGCGCCGCCGGCGGAGCAGCATTTCATCCGCATCGCCCACGGCGAAGAATCGGTGGACCATGCCCTCGACGCCCTCACCCCGCCCCACCCCGGCTACCACCGTCTCAAAACCGCCCTGGCCCGCTACCGGACGATGGCCGAGGCCGGGCCCTGGCCGCGCCTGGGGCCGGGCCCGACCCTGGGCCTGGGCAGTTACGGCCCGCGCGTGACGCGTCTTCGCGAACGCCTACGGCGCGAGGGCTACGACGTGGGCACGGGCGCCGACCCACGCCTCCTCGACGCCGGCCTGGAAGCGGCGGTGCGCGACTACCAGCGTCGCAACGGCCTGGAGGCGGACGGCCTGGTGGGACGCCGCACCCGCGCCGCCCTCGACGTTCCCCTCGCCGAACGCCTCGCCCAGATCCAACGCAACCTGGAACGCTGGCGCTGGCTGCCGCGCCACTTGGGGCGCCGGCACGTCCTGGTGAACATGGCCGGCTATCGCCTCGACTACGTGGAGAACGGGCGCGTGCGCCTTTCCATGCGCACCGTGGTGGGAAGCCGCTACCGGGCCACCCCCGCCTTCGCCGACCGCATCCGCTACATCGAACTGAACCCCGAATGGAAAGTGCCCCCGCGCCTCGCCCGCGACCGCATCCTTCCGCGCCTGCGCCGCGACCCCACCTGGCTCAAGCGCCAGCACATGCGCCTCTTTGCCGGCTGGTATCCCGGCGCCGTGGAGCTGGACCCCGAAAACGTGAACTGGCAGGCGGTGGACGACCTGGACTTCCCCTACAAGCTGGTGCAGGCCGCCGGCCCCCACAACGCCCTCGGGCGCATCAAATTCATGTTCCCCAACCGCTTCCGCATCTACCTCCACGACACCCCCCGGCGAGACCTGTTCGCGCGCCCGGTGCGCACCTTCTCCGGCGGCTGCATCCGCGTCGAGCGCCCCGTCACTCTTGCCAGCCTCCTCCTCGGGGCACCCTACGACCCGCCCCTCCTGCGCCGTCTCATCCGCGCCCGGGCCCCCCTGCGCCTGGACCTGCCCCGCCCGGTGCCCATCTACCTCCTTTACTGGACCGCCTGGGCCGAGGACGACGGCCCCGTGCATTTCCGCCGCGATGTGTACGGTCGCGACGGCCTCATCACCGCCGGTCCCGCGCTCCCCGCCGCCCGCCTCGCCCATGCCGACCCCAAATTCCATTGATACTGCAAAATTTTTTTAATATCACCCTGCAAAGGACATAAAATTGGGCGCTCTCCCCTTGCCGAACGAAACTCGAATGGATACCGTCCACCACCTCCGCGCCCTCCTCGTCGTCGCCGCCGTGACGACCGGCGGCGCGCAGGCTGCCTCCCCCGCCTTCGAGGCGGTGCGGAAAGTGGCCGAAACGGTGGGCACCCCCAGCGCCCAGTTCATCCTCGGGCAGATGTACGAGCACGGTCAAGGCACCGCCGCCGATTCCGGCCAGGCCCTCCACTACTATCGTCTCGCCGCCGAGCAGGGTTACGCCAAAGCCCAATACCGCCTCGGCCTCGCCCATTTGGAAGGCTTCCTCGGGCTGCGCCCCGATCCAGAGCAAGGGCGTCTCTGGCTGACGCGCGCCGCCGCCCAGGGGCACGTGGAAGCGCAATACCGGCTGGGCCTCGCCCTCGTCGAGGCCGGACAAGTCCAGGAGGGCGCGCAATGGCTCATCACCGCCGCCGCCAGCGGCCAGCGGGAAGCCCAATATCGCACCGCACACCTTTTTTTGCACGGCGAAGGCGTCCCCGCCGACCCCATCGAGGCGCAACGCTGGATGGAGGAGGCCGCCGCCCAGGGGCACCGGACCGCGGCGCGTGAACTGGCCGAACTGTTGCTTTCCGGGGCCGCCGGAGCACCGCGCCCCGACCGGGCCCTGCGTTGGTTGCGCTGGGCCGCCGAGCAGGGGGACGACGGCGCCGCCCTCGCCATCGCCCGCCTCTACGAGGAGGGAGACGGCCTCCCCGCCGACCCGGCCAAGGCCGTCGAATGGTACCGGCGCGCCGCCGAAATGGGGCTGCGGGCTGCTTACGCCCCCCTGATTCGTCACCTCCTGGAACTGGGGCGGCGTGCCGAGGCCGAACCCTGGCTGGAAAAGGCCGCGCGCGCCGGCAGCGCGGACGCCGCCCTCACCCTCGCCCGCCTGCGTCTCGAAGACGGTCGCATGCAAGCGGCCCTGCCGTGGTTGCGCCAAGCCGCCGAGGCGGGCAAGCCCGAGGCGCAACGGCGCCTCGGCCTGATCCTGCGCCGCGGCGCCCATGGCCTGCCGGCCGATCCGGCACGGGCGGTGTGGTGGCTCACCCGCGCCGCCGAGGGGGGCGACGCCCACGCCGCCTACGTTCTCGGCCGTCTCTATCTGGACGGACGCGGGGTGGCGCGCAACGCCCACCTCGCCCGCCAGTGGTTGGAGGCAGCGCGGAAAGGTGGGGAACGGCGAGCGGTCCTCGACCGCCTCCTGGGGAGGCTGTACTTGTACGGGCAGGGGGGTGAAAAAGACGAAGCCGGGGGCCTGGACCTGCTGCGCCGGGCGGCCGGGGCGGGCGATGCCGAAGCCGCCTTTCTGCTCGCCGAATTCCACGCCGCGCGGGCCGGCGAGGAAGACCTGGCCGCCGCCGAACGCTGGTACCGGCGGGCCGCCGAACTGGGGCACGTCGGAGCCCAGGAGCGCCTGGGACTGGGCTTCTTCCCCGAATGACCCCCTCACTCGCCGAGGCGCAAGCGACTCGCTTCCACCAACAGGCACCCGCGCCCCTCGAGGAAATCCAGCACCGCTTGTCCCCCGTGCTCACGACGCCAGCCCCGTAACAGGGGCAGGTCACGCTCGCCCGCCACCAAGCGTTGCAGATCCCGGCGCGAAGCCAGCAGGGAAGGGCTCAGGTCCTGCGCTGCGGCGGCTTCCGCCAGGACCACCGCCAAGGCGTCCACCAGGCGCGCCTCGGCGGGGGACGGGCGCCGCTCCTCGTCCATGACCGGCCAGGCCGATTCCGGCAGGGCCAGGCCTTCGGCCACCGCCGCCAGCACCGCCTCACCGTAGCGCCTCCGCCAACCTTCGTTCGCCCCGCGCAGACGCCCCAGCTCACCCATGCGGCGGGGCTGCAGGCGGGCCAGGTCCAGCAGCAGCTCGTCGGCGGCCACCCGCCGCCGCGGCACGTCCTCCTGCTGCGCCGTCTCCTCGCGCCAGGCGGCCAGGCGCACGAGCACCGCCCGCTCTCGCCCGCGCAGGCGCTGGCGCCCCTTGACGCGCATCCACGCCGTCTCCGGGTCCTGTTCGAGGAGGGCGGGGTCCAGTTGCCGCTCGCTGTCCTCACGCACCCAGTCCAGGCGCCCGCGCCCGGCCAGCTCCGCCTCCAGGCCGGGGTAGAGGTCGGCCAGGTGACGCACGTCGGCAGCGGCGTAGGCCAGTTGTCCGCGATCCAGGGGGCGGGCGGCCCAATCGCTGCGGGTTCGCCCCTTGGGCAGGCGGATATCCAGGCGCATCTCCACCAGACCGGCATACCCAAGCTGCTCCCCCAACCCCAGATAGGCGGCCGCCACCTGGGTGTCCAACAACGGTCGCGGCAACACCCCCAGGCGCCGCCAGAACACCTCCAGGTCCTGGCGGGCGGCGTGCAGCACCTTCGGGACCGGAGCAGTGAAGAGTTCGGCCAGGGGACCGAGATCGGCGAGGGCCAAGGGATCGATGAGGACGGTCCGCTCGGTATCGGCCACCTGCACCAGGCACAGGCGCGGATAATAGGTGCGCTCGCGCACGAACTCGGTGTCCAGCGCCAGGAATGGGGCCTCGGCGAGGCGCCGGCAGGCCGCCTCCAATTGCGTCGGTTCGCGGATCAGGGTGAATTCATCGGGCATGGGAAGGTCCACATCAAGGAGAAGACCCGGGAGGATACCACTTGCATCCCACCGCCTACCTGACCCACCCCTTGTGCCTGGCCCATGACACCGGCCCCAACCACCCGGAACGGCCGGAACGCCTGCGCGCCATCCGCCAGGCCCTGGCACGCCGGGGGCTGGATGCGCACCTCCTGTTCCTGGAGGCCCCCGCCGCCGACCGGGCCCTGCTGGCCCAGGTCCACGACCCGGCCTACCTGGACGCCCTGGCGGCCAGCGTCCCCACCCGCGGGCGCGTGTGGCTGGATACGGACACCCCCGTCTCCCCCGCCTCCTGGGATGCCGCCCTGCGTGGGGCCGGGGCGGTGGCGACGGCGGTGGACGGGGTCCTCGACGGGGCCTACCGGCGTGCCTTCTGCGCCGTGCGCCCGCCCGGCCACCATGCGGAACGGGCGCGGGCGATGGGTTTCTGTCTCCTCAACAACATCGCCGTAGGGGCCGCCCGCGCCCTCGCCCGCGGCCTCGAGCGAGTGGCCATCCTCGACTTCGACGTGCACCACGGCAACGGCACCGAGGACATCGTCGCCGGCGACCCCCGCATCCTCTACTGCTCCACCTTCCAACACCCCTGGTACCCCTACAGCGGCACCGGCCGCCATGCCGCCAACATCCTCCCCGTCCCCCTGCCCGCCGGCACCGGCGGCGCTGCCTACCGGCACGCGGTGGAAGAACACTGGGGACCGGCCCTGGAGGCCTTCCGCCCGCAGTTGATCCTCGTCTCCGCCGGTTTCGACGTCCACCGCGCCGATCCCCTGGCGGGACTGAACCTGGAGACGACGGATTTCCGTTGGTTGGGAGAATGGATCGGGGCGCACGCCGATGCCCATGGCGAAGGACGGGTGGTGGCGGCGTTGGAAGGGGGCTACGATCTGCACGCCCTGGGAGAGAGCGCCAGCGCCTACATCGCGGCGCTGGCGGGAGTCTGAAAGTTCAGTGCCGACGACTACCGGAGAGCAAACGATCCACTTCCGCTTCCGCCGCCAGCCAATCCTCCATTTCACGGCCAGGGGCGAACCCCCTCGCTTCGGCGCGGAAATAGGCCGCCTCGGCGATCATCTGCAGGCGCCGCTCCGGGGTCACGTTGAGGGGCGCCTCCATTTGCTTGCCCCCCTTGGCGCGGGAAGAGGCGGTAGCTTTCTCCGCTCCCTTGGTGGTCGTGCGCTTGCCGGTCCGCTTGCGGGTGGTCTTCTTGACGGGCTTGTCCACACTCTCGTTCATGGGTGCTCCTCCTTGGGCCGTGCCGCCGGTGGAACCGCCCACCGGCCGACACCCCACAAGCATAGACCATGCCCAACGCCACACCAGAGAATGCGCGCATGAACAGCCCCTCCCTGTGGCTCGCCAGCGCCCTCCTTGCCGGCGCCGCCCTGCCTGCCATCCTCGGCCTGCGCGCCTTGCGCCGGCGACGCTGGCTGGGCGCCGGCCTCGCCCTGGGCAACGCCGCCCTCCTCCTCGGCGCGGGCCTTTTTCTCCTGCTCCTGCTCGCCCAGGTACACACCTACCGCCGCCTCACCGACGAGGTGCCGGTGGCCACCCTCACCGTGGAGGCCCTGGGGCCGCGCCTGTACCGGGTCGTACTGGACGACGGCCGGCGCCTCGGCCTCTACCGCCTGCGCGGCGACCAGTGGCGCGTGGACGCCCAGGTCCTGGTCTGGCACGGCCCCCTGCGCCTCCTCGGCCTCCCGCCCCTGTACCGCCTGGAGCGCCTCTCCGGCCGCTACCGCGACCCGGTCCTGGAGCTGCACGCGCCGCGCTCGGTGCATGACCTGCGCCCTGGCGGCCCCCTGCCGGAGTGGCTCACCGTCCCCCTGGAGCGCCTGCCCGGCGCCGACACCCGCTACGGCAGCAGCGCCTACATGGACCTCGAGGACGGCGCCCGCTACGCCGTCCGCCTCACCCCCACCGGCCTCATCGCCCGCCGCCTCCCTTGACGGCACCGCCGTCACCGCCACAATGACTCCCCCGACCGACGAGGGAACACACCATGGACTACGAAACCATCTTGCCACTGGAGGAACTGCCCGTGGGCGGCCTGCGCCGGGTCACCGTCAAGGGTCGACCGGTGCTCCTGGTACGGCGCGAGGACGGCGTCTTCGCCACCGCCGTGCGCTGTCCGCACATGGGCTTGCCCCTGGACAAGGGCGAACTCACCCCCGAGGGGGAGCTCCGTTGCAAATTCCACCACGCCCGTTTCGATCCCAAGGACGGGCACGTCTGCCTATGGGCCAATTTCCCGCCTGGCATCCAATTGATGAACGTGTTGCGCAAGCCCCGCCCCCTGGAGACCTACCCGGTGCGCATCGAAGACGGCCACATCCAAGTGGCCCTGTCTTGACACGAACGACACGCGCCTTGCCACGGGGGAAACACTCCGACTATATTCAGGGGGCGTCAGCGCATGAGGGCGGTTCGCCGCTCGTTCGGCACCTGCGACGGGACCGACATGCCGGACGCAAGGACGAATCAAATTTTTGTCAGAGGTTAAGCAACATGGCTATCGGTACCGTCAAGTGGTTCAACGACTCCAAAGGTTACGGTTTCATCTCCCCCGAAGACGGCGGGGACGACGTGTTCGTGCACTTTTCCGCCATCGAGGGCACGGGCTTCCGTACCCTGAGCGAGGGGCAGACCGTCAGTTTCGAGGTGGAGCGCGGACCCAAGGGTCTGCAGGCGGCGAAGGTGAGCGTCGTCAACTGAGCATCCGCGCACCGGATCCTGTCTTCGACCCCGCTTCGGCGGGGTTTTTTATGCCCCGCACCCGGCCCCGCGGCACGTTTTTCGCTAAAATCCCGCCCACGCCCCACCGGGAGGAATCATGGACACCACGCGCAGCGACAGCCCCACCGTCCCCGCCGATCTCACCGCCCTCACCGACACCTTTCGCCACACCCGCAACGATACCCTCGCCCTGTGCGCGCCCCTCGCCGAGGGGGAACTCACCTGCCCCGCTCCCGACGGCAGCGCCCCCCTGTGGCATCTGGGCCACACCACCTGGTTCCTGGAGACCTTCCTCCTGCGCCCCTTCGCCGAACAGGCGGTGGTGGTGGGTCACCCCCTCTACGAGGCCGTCTTCGCGCAGCCCCCGCAGGCGCCCCTGGTGCGCCCCACGGTGGAGGACGTGAACGCCTACCGGCGCCGCATCGACCAGGCGGTGAGCGAGTTGACCACCTCCGGAGAGCTGGACCGGCAACCGCACATCGCCGGGATCCTGAAGTTGTCCGTGGAACACGAGCATCGCCATCAGGAGGCCCTCCTGGAAGACATCCTCGCCCTCTACGGCGCCAGCCCCTTCCACCCCGCCTACCGCGAGGCGCCCGCCTCCGGAGAGCGGACCGAAACTCGCCCCCTGGGCTGGCTGGAACACCCCGGCGGCGAGGTGTGGACGGGGGCCGGCACGGAAGACTTCGCCCTCGCCGACGAACGCCCCCGCCACCGCCGCTGGCTACCCCCCTTCGCCCTCGCCGACCGCCTGGTCACCAACGGTGAATACCTGGCCTTCGTGGAAGACGACGGCTACCGGCGCCCGGAACTGTGGCTGGCGGCGGGCTGGCGCGCCCGCTGCGCCGGAGACTGGCACGCCCCGGCCTATTGGCTGCGCGCCGGCGACGCTTGGTGGACCATGACCCTGCATGGCCTGCTGCCCCTCGACCCGGCCGCCCCGGTGGCCCACCTCAGCTACTACGAGGCCGACGCCTACGCCCGCTGGGCCGGTGCCCGCCTCCCCGACGAGGCCGAGTGGGAGGCGCTCACCGCCACCCGCCCCGTGACCGGCCACCTGCGCGCCGACGGCCTGTTCCTGCCCCGACCCGCCCCGGGCGAGGGCGAGCTCCAGCTC
>WFVN01000027.1 GCA_015491615.1 Gammaproteobacteria bacterium | reverse complement strand
CAGCAGGGCTTCTACTTCGTCTTCCGGGGCCTCGCCGGAGAGCTGGCGGGTCAGGCGCGCCACCTGGCGGGTCAGGCGCCGTTCGTGCTCCGCCTCGGGGGAGGGGCGCTCCAAGGCCAACTCCAGGTCGAGGATCAGGTCCCGCGCCTGTTCCAGGGCCTCGGCATCGCCCTCGCGGCCGGTATCGAGGGCGGCCAGGGCCGCTTGCCGGCGGGCCTCCAGGGCCTCGTCCTCAAGGGGCCGGTCCCGCAGCGGCAGGTGCGCGGCCGCTTGTTCGCCGGCACCGGCCAGGTCCTCCAGGCGGCGCAGGTCCAGGTCCTGGCGCAGGCGTGCCACCAAGGACTGCCGCCGGGCCCGGCGGCGGCGAAGGTCCCGGGCCCGTTCCAGGCGCGCCTGGAGCTGGCGGTGGCGCGCCTCCAGGCGTTCCCAGTCCTTGCCGGCCACCTGCGGGGCCGCGTTCCAGGCCTCTTCCAGGCGGGCGATGTCGGCGGCGTCGGCGGTGCCGCGGGCGAGGCCCTCGGCGAGGACTTCCATGTCGCGCAGGATGGCCTCGCGCGCGGCGATGGCCTGGCGCCGTTGTTGCGCCGTCTCGCGCTTCGCCGCCCGCCAGCGTTCGACGATCCGTTCCCCCGCCTCGTGGAAGGCGCGCCCGAGGGGCTTGACCTGGCGCGGGGCGACGGGGCCGGTCTCGCGCCAGCGCCGTTGCAGTTGCCGCCAGGCGGCGAGGGCCGCTTCCGGGTCATCCATCTCCAGCAGGGCGTTGGCTTCATTGATGAGGGCCTGGCGGGCGGCGCGGTTGCGCACCCACTCCTCGGCCAGGCGTTCGTGCAGGGCGCGGGTGACGGCGCGGAAGCGCGGTGCCAGGGCCTCGCGGGTGGCTCGGTCGGTGGGTCCCAGTTCGCGCCATTCGCGGTGGATGTCCCGTTCCAGTTCGGCCAGGCGGCGCCAGTCCACCCGGTTCCAGTCCACCTGTTCCAGGAAGCCTTCGAGGCGGGCGAGGAAGGCCTCGCGCGCGGCGCGGTTGCGCTCGAAGGCGGCCCGCTGGCGCTCGCGCCAGGCGCGCACCGGTTCGTAGGCGTGTGCACAGGCGGCCTCGAAGCGCTCGCGCAGGCGCGCCTCCGCCTCGGGTTCGGCCGGCCCCAGTTCGCGCCAGGCGCGGCGCGCGTCCTTGAGTTGCTGGAGGATGGCCTGGGGCGGCAGGTCGTTGTCGGCGAGGGCCTCCACCTCGGCCACCAGTTTTTCCTTCTGCGGGGTGGTGGCCCATTGTTGCCAACCGGCCAGTTCCTCCAGGCGTGCCTCGGCCTGTTCCACCCGCCGGGCCAGGTGCCGGGGCAGGCGGGGCTGGGTGGCGAGGATGGCCTGCAGGCGCTGGTGAGCGCGCCGCGCCGGTTGCAGGTGGCCCTCGGCGATGGTCCGCTCCAGGTGGGCGAGGGTGCGGCGCAGGGCGGAGAGGTCGGTCTTCTCGCTCAGGCGCCGGGCGAGGCGGTCGAGGCGTTTTTGCAGAGCCGCCCGCTCGGGCAGGTCGGGCAGTTGCGTGAGTTGCTCGCCAAGGGCGGCGAGGCGCTCGCCGTCCGGTGGGGTGTCCGCCTGTTCCAGGGCGCCGATCTCCGCTTCCAGGCTCTCAAGCAGAGGGGCGGCCTCGAGGCGCCGGCGGTGGGCGGCGAGGGCCGCCTCGGCCGTATCCAGGGCGCGCTGGAAGCGTTGGCGGTGTTCGTCTTCGTCGTCGAGGGGCGGGCGGGCGGCCCAGGATTGGCGCTGGATGGCCAGCATGCGCTCGGCCATCTGCAGGTCTTCGGCGCTCATGGCATCGCGCCCGGCCAGGTCTTCGGCGAGGTTTTCCAGGGTCTCGCACAGGCTCTCGCGCACCGCCAGGGCCTCCCGCCGGGCCCGTTCCTGCGCCTCCCGCTCGGCCAGCTCGTCGCGGTGGGCGCGGACCCGTTCCCAGGCCCGCTGCCAGCGTTCGGCCTGGTCTTCGTCCGCGGGCAGGGGTTGCCCGTCCCAGGCGGCCTGCAGGCGCGCCAGTTCGTGGTCGATGGCCTCGGCGGAGGTGAGGTGACGCAGGCCGTTGAGGGTGGTGAGGAGACGTTCGCGCGCCTCGGCCACTTCCTGCGGCAGGCGCGCCTGGGCCTGGAGGGCCTGGATGCGGGACTGGAGTTCGCGGGCGAGGCGCTTGTCGCGGTTGCGGACGTACCGGTGGGCCTTTTCCAGGAGGGCGAGGTCGTCGGGGAGACCGGCGACCAGGCGGCGGCGCAGGAGGGCGTCGCCGGTCCGTTCCAGCAGGTGCAGGCGCGCTTGGGGGTCGTCGAGGCGCTCCACGGCGGCGTCACGCCAGGGGCCGGGGGCGCCGGCGGCGAGGTGTTCCACGAGGGGCCCGGGCAGGCGCCCCAAGAGGGCGGGGTCCACCGTCTCGGGGAGGCATTCCAGGAAGCGGGCGCGGGCTGTCTCGCCCAAATGGGCATCGTCGGTCAGGGTGAGGATCAGCTCCAGGTCGTGGAGGCGTTGGAGGGCGGCCCGACGCACATCCAGGTCGGGGTCCTCGCGCACGAGGCGGGCGAAGATGTCGCTCTGGTCGGGGGCGAGGCGCTCGATGGCCTCGATGCGGACGTGGGGGTCGGGGTGCTGCCAGCGGGGGCGGAAGAATCGGCGCAACATGAGGCGCTCCGGTACTGCCGAAGGGGCTTTTATCTTAGCAGCCGCAGGCGGAGCGGTCAGTCGTCGAGGGGGTCGTCATC
>WFVN01000026.1 GCA_015491615.1 Gammaproteobacteria bacterium | reverse complement strand
GGTGCCCAGGGCGCGCCGGAAGTAGGCGTTGTGGCGGCCGTCGCCGTGGGTGGTGTCGCCGATGATGGGATGGCCGATGTGCTTGAGGTGGCGGCGCAACTGGTGCGGGCGGCCCTGTTCCGGGTACAGGGCCAGGAGGCTGTAGCGGGCCGTGGGGTAAGGGCCCACCGGATCGGGGCGCTCGCACTGGCCCAGGCAGCGGTAGCGGGTCACCGCCGGGCGCGGGGCACTGTCGGCCTCCAGGCCGCGGGTGAGGTAGGCGCGGTCCCGCAGGGGCCAGTCGATGACGCCCTCCGGATGGGTGTGGCCGCGCACCACCGCCAGGTAGGTCTTGGCCACCCGCTGGCGGGCGAAGGCCGCCCCCAGGCGGCGGGCGCCGGCCTCGTCGAGGGCGAAGACGACGATCCCGGCGGTGGGCTTGTCCAGGCGGTGCACCGGGAACACCGGCCGCCCCACCGCGTCGCGCACGGCGCGCATGAGGATGCGCCGTTCGCCCGGATCCATGGGGGTGCGGTGCACGAGCCAGCCGGCCGGCTTGTACACCGCCACCAGGTGGTCGTCGCGGTACAGCAGTTCCATGGTCGTCTCAACGATGTCCGCTCGCGTTGCGGGGGCGGCGGTCGGCACGCGCGGGCCGCGGGCGGCGGCGCGGTTCCGGCGCCGCCGTGGCCTCCTCCTCCCCGGGTTCGTACTCGGGGAAGCGTTGCCGGGGCAGGCGCTCCCCCACCAACCGTTCGATGGCGCGCAGCCGCGGGTGTTCGTCCGGGCTCACCAGGGACAGGGCCACGCCCTCGCTGCCGGCGCGGCCGGTGCGACCGATGCGGTGCACGTAGTCCTCGGGCACGTCGGGCAGCTCGAAGTTGACCACGTGCGGCAGGCGCTGGATGTCCAGGCCGCGGGCGGCGATGTCGGTGGCCACCAAGACCCGCACCTCGCCCGCCTTGAAGCCGGCCAGGGCGCGGGTGCGTGCTCCCTGGCTCTTGTTGCCATGAATGGCGGCGGCGCTCAAGCCGTCCTGCTCCAGTTGCCGGGCGAGGCGGTTGGCCCCGTGCTTGGTGCGGGTGAACACCAGCACCTGGCGCCAGTTGCCGGAGCCGATGAGGTAGGAGAGCAGGGCCCGCTTCTTGGCCTTGGCCACCGGCACCACCCGTTGTTCGATGCGCTCGGCGGTGGCGTTCTCCGGCGTCACCTGCACCTGCGCCGGGTCGTGCAGCAGCGTGCGGCACAGGGCCTGGATCTCGGTGTTGAAAGTGGCGGAGAAGAGGAGGTTCTGACGCCGCCTGGGGAGCAGGGCGAGGATGCGACGGATGTCGCGGATGAAACCCATGTCCAGCATGCGGTCGGCCTCGTCCAGGACCAGGATTTCCACCCTGGAGAGGTCCACCGTGCCCTGGCCGGCATGGTCCAGGAGCCTTCCGGGGGTGGCCACCAGGATGTCCACGCCGCGGCGCAGGCGTTCGATCTGCGGGTTGATCTTCACCCCGCCGAAGACCACCGCCGAGCGTAGGGGCAGGTGCTGGCCGTAGGCGGCCACGCTCTCGCCCACCTGCGCCGCCAGCTCGCGCGTGGGGGTGAGGACCAGGGCGTGCGGCCCCCGCCCGCTGCTCGGCGTGCGGCTCAGGCGATGGAGGAGGGGGAGGGTGAAGGCGGCGGTCTTGCCGGTACCGGTCTGGGCGCCGGCGAGGAGGTCACGCCCGGCGAGGATCCGGGGGATGGCCTCCTCCTGGACGGGGGTGGGTCGGTCGTAGCCGCGCGCCTCGATGGCGCGCAGGATCTCCGGGGCAAGCCCCAGTTCTTGGAATGTCATGGGCGTTCCTTTCGGCTGATGCATAGGAAAAGGCCCCGCAACCTGGGGGCTGCGGGGCCTTGTTTCGGGACTCGTTGGAGCCGGAAATCAGCTCTGCGCGGTCACCTGAGAAGCCTGGGGACCCTTGGGGCCCTGCTCCACCACGAAGCTCACCGCCTGGCCCTCGGCGAGGGTGCGAAAGCCGGAGCCCTGGATGGCGGAAAAGTGGACGAAAACATCCGCGCCGCCGTCGTCAGGCGTGATGAATCCGTAACCCTTGGCTTCGTTGAACCACTTGACAGTACCGGTCGTCATGTAAATCACCTCAGTAAAAACGATTGGAAAACATTGCAAAAACACTTACGGCAATTCACAGAGCAAACCGGTAAGGCCACGACTGGAAAGCGGAAGTGAACCTTGCAACGTGCCGAGGAGCATAACCCAGGCCGCATCACCTGGCCAGCTTTATTTTTCCCCTTCGACGGGCCCTTTCCCGGTCCCGCCGCCCAATGAGAACATCTCGCCGACGATCGGTTCCCCGTGCATCTGGTGAAGGAGGGCCATGCCGGCATGACCCACCAGATAGGCCCAAACCAGGTAGGAGAGAATATCGTGTACCTCTTCGGCTGGCTCACCGAGGACTTCGAGAGTGCCGACATCCGCTCCTAACCACCAAAGGAAGCCGCTCACGGCCATGCCGGTGACCGCCAGCAGGCCGAGACCGTGGATGGCCGTCACTAGGGGCGAATGGGGACGATATTCGGGCAGGGCGCCCCGGCGCAGGGCGTTCCAGTGGCGGGAGAAGTCCTCTTGCACGGCGCACAGGCGGCGTCCGGAAAACCAAGGGAGCAAGTCGCCTAGGCCCGGTTCATTGCGCCGTACGGCAATCCATATCCAGAAGGCGAGGGTCACTCCCACCATGCCCAGACCCACCACTTCGTGCGCCTCGAAGAGCTGCGCTCCCAGGCTGCCAGGGGGCGCGGCTTCGTACTCGTCCTCATCTTCATGGGCCCGGGCGGCGGGGATCATAGCAGTGAGCGGAGCGGGCCAAGCGGTCGCTTCGTGTTTCTCCTCATCCTCCGGATGAGCCATAACCAAACTCAGGAGCAACTGGATCACCACCCCCAGGGCGAGGAGGAAATGGAGGCGGCGGGTCAGGGGGGATCGATTCATGGGCGCTCCTTGCGTAACGATAGGGGATCGGGACAGGCACGGAGTGTGCCGGGGAGCGCTGAAATGGAGATGAAAAACGATGGTGGAGCCGAGGGGAGTCGAACCCCTGACCTCAGCAGTGCGATTGCTGCGCTCTCCCAACTGAGCTACGGCCCCGGGAGGGCGAAAGTATAGGCCGTGGATCTCGACTTGGGAAGTGTAACGCGGGCGCGATTCGGGCGACCATGGTGAGGCGATGGGAGGAGAGACGATGGATTACGACCTGGCGGTGATCGGCGGCGGTGCGGGCGGGCTGGTGGTGGCCAGCGTCGCCGGACAGTTGGGTTTGCGGGTGCTGCTGGCCGAGCGCGGGCCGGCCCTGGGGGGTGATTGTCTGCACAGCGGCTGCGTGCCCTCCAAGACCCTCGTCCATGCCGCCCGCACGGTGCACGCGGCGCGCGCCGCCGCCGGCCTGGGCTTGTCGGTCTCGGGGGCGGCGGACTGGGCACGGGTGCGGGAGACGGTGCGGGCGGCGGTGGCCGCCATCCAGGTGCACGACGACGCCGAGCGCTTTCGAGGCTACGGGGTGGACGTGCGCCTCGGCACCCCAGCGCGGTTTCTCGATGCCCACACCCTGGCGGTGGGGGAGGCGCGTCTGCGTGCCTGCCGCATCGTCGTCGCCACCGGCTCGCGTCCGCGCCTGCCCGATTTGCCCGGTCTGGTGGAAGCCGAGCCTCTCACCAACGAGACGGTGTTCCACCTGGACCGCCTGCCGCCGCGCCTGCTGGTGCTGGGGGGCGGCCCCATCGCCCTGGAACTGGCCCAGGCCTTCGCCCGCCTGGGCAGCGTGGTGACGGTGGTGACCCGCAGCGGACGCCTCCTTCCCCGCGACGACACCGAGCTGGCCGCGCGCCTTGGCGAGCGCTTGGTGGCCGAGGGAGTGCGTTTCCTCACCGCCCCCCGGTGGTTGGAGGTACGGCGCCGGGGGGCGGAGCGCGTCCTGGTGCACGAGACGGAGAGGGGCGGGGCCGCCGAGGCGGTCGCCGACGCCCTCCTGGTGGCCACCGGCCGGGCCCCCAACGTGGAAGGGCTGGGGCTGGAGGCGGCGGGGGTGGATTTCGATCCCGAGGGCATCCGCGTGGACGCCCGCCAGCGCACCCGCCGCCGGCACATCTACGCCGTCGGCGACGTGTGCGGCCCCTACCGTTTCACCCACATGGCCGAGCACCAGGCGGGGGTGGTGATCGCCAACGCCGTGTTCCGTTTCCCCAAACGGGTGGACTACCGGGCGGTACCGTGGGTCACCTACACCGACCCGGAACTGGCCCAAGTGGGGCCGACCCTGGACCAGGCCCGCCGTGACGACCCCGCCCGTGCCCTGGACTTCCCCGTGGCGGCCATCGACCGGGCGGTGACCGAGGGCGAGACGATGGGGCTGGTGCGCCTGGTGGTGCGGGGCCGGCGGGTGATCGGCGCCTCCATCCTCGCCCCCCATGCCGGCGAGCTGATCCACGAGATCGCCCTGGGGATCCGCAAGGGCGTCACCGTGGGCGACCTGGCGGCCACCATCCACGCCTATCCCACCTACGCCCAGGGCTTGCGGCGGGCCGCCAACCGGTTCTACGCGGACCGCCTGTTCGCCCCCCGCGTGCGTCGCTTGGCCCGCTGGCTGGCGCGCCTGCCCGGCTGAAGCGTGGGCGCTCCACGTGGCTGTCTCGCCCCCGGGACCCTGATAGGATTGCTCTCCCCGGTGCCGGTGGGCCGCCGGCGCCTTCGCCGTATCCCACGAACGAAAGAGGAGTGACCATGCACGCCATGCTGCCCCTGTTGCGGGAGAGCGATTTCCCGGCCCTCGCCCGCGGCCCGCTGACCACCCTGCAAGTGAACCTGGGCTACCGCTGCAATCAGCAGTGCCTCCACTGCCACGTGAACGCCGGCCCGCGCCGGCGCGAGATGATGGACGGCGACACCGCCCAGGCGGTGATCGGGGCCCTTGACCGCCTGCCCATCGACACCCTGGACATCACCGGCGGCGCCCCCGAGCTGAACCCCCACTTCCGCGACCTGGTGCGTGCCGGGCGTGCGCGCGGCCTCACCGTCATGGACCGCTGCAACCTCACTGTTCTCGGCGAACCGGGCCAGGAGGACCTGGCCGAGTTTCTCGCCGAGCAGAAGGTGGTGGTGGTCGCCTCCCTGCCCTGCTACCTGCCCGAGAACGTGGACGGCCAGCGCGGTCGCGGCGTGTTCGCGCGCAGCATCGAAGGGCTCAAACGCCTCAACGCCCTGGGTTACGGGCACGGCGGGGGGCTGGAGCTGAACCTGGTCTACAACCCCACCGGAGCGCACCTGCCACCGGACCAGGCGGTCCTGGAAGCGGACTACAAACGGCGCCTGTACGAAGACCACGGCATCGTCTTCGACCGCCTGTTCACCCTCGCCAACATGCCCATCGCCCGTTTCGGCAGCACCCTCGTCTCCAAGGGGGCCTTCGACGCCTACATGACCCTGTTGAAAGACCATTTCAACCCCGCCACCCTGGCGCAGGTCATGTGCCGCTCCCTCATCTCCGTGGACTGGCGCGGGTGGCTGTACGATTGCGACTTCAACCAGATGCTGGACCTGCCGGCGCGCCTGGGGCAGCGCCCCCGCACCCACATCCGCGACCTGGATCCGGCGGATCTGGAAGGCGCCCCCATCGTCACCGCCGACCACTGCTACGGCTGCACCGCCGGAGCCGGCTCCAGTTGCGGCGGCGCCCTGGCCTGAACGAGAGGAGAGACCCATGGACGTCAACAAGAGCGTGTTGGAACGCTATTCCGCCGGCGCCCGGGCGCGCGAGGCGGAACTCTGCTGCCCGGTGGACTACGACCCCCGCCTGCTGGAGATCCTGCCGCGCGAGATCGTCGAGCGCGACTACGGCTGCGGCGACCCCTCCCGCTACGTGCGCGAGGGGGACGTGGTCCTCGACCTGGGTTCGGGGGGCGGCAAGATCGCCTACATGGCGGCGCAACTGGTGGGCCCCGAGGGGCGCGTCATCGGCGTGGACATGAACGACGACATGCTCGCCCTGGCGCGCAAGTACCAAGGGGAGATGGCCGAGAAACTGGGCGGTGACCGGGTGCGTTTCCTCAAGGGGCGCATCCAAGACCTGGCCCTGGACCTGGCCGCCGCCGACCGCTACCTGGCCGAGCATCCCATACGCGACAGCCGCGACCTCATCGCCTTCCAGGACTGGCAGGCGCGCCAGCGGCGCGAGGCACCCCTCATCCCCGACGCCTCCGTGGACCTGGTGATCTCCAACTGCGTCCTCAACCTGGTGGCGGACGAGGACAAGGCCGCCCTGGTGCGGGAGATCCACCGGGTCCTCAAGCCCGGCGGGCGGGTGGCCATCTCCGACATCGTCAGCGACGAACCCGTGCCCGAGGCCCTCAAGGCCGACCCGGAACTGTGGAGCGGTTGCCTCTCCGGCGCCTTCCAGGAACAAGAATTCCTCCAGGCCTTCGTCGACGCCGGTTTCCTCGCCGTCGCCTACGACAAATGGGAGGCGGAGCCCTGGCGGGTGGTGGAGGGCATCGAATTCCGCGCCGTCACCCTCACCGCCGTCAAGGGGGAAGACACCCCCTGCCTGGACGTGGGCCAGGCGGTCATCTACAAGGGCCCCTTCGCCGAGGTGCGCGACGACGAGGGGCACGTCTTCCCCCGTGGCGAGCGTATGGCGGTGTGCGAGCGCACCTTCCGCCTCCTCACCGAGGGGCCCTACGCCGGCCACTTCATCGGCATCACCCCGAGCGACCCCGGCGAGCCCGTGCCCTGGTGCGCCCCCGCCGGCACCCGCCGCCCCGCGTCCGAGACCAAGGGTGGACGCCACAGCGGCGCCTGCACCCCCGGGGGTGGCTGCTGCTGAATGCGCCTGTCGGTCGTCGTTCCGGCCTTGGACGAGGCCGATACCATCCGGGAGGCCCTGGAAGCCCTGCAGGCCTGGCGCGCGCGTGGTCACGAAGTGATCGTGGTGGACGGCGGCTCGCGCGACGCCACCGTCGAACGTGCCGCGCCCCTGGCCGACCGGGTGCTCACAGCCCCCCGCGGGCGTGCCCGCCAGCAGAACGCCGGCGCCGCCTTGGCCGCGGGGGAGGGGCTGGTGTTCCTGCACGCCGACACGCGCCTGCCGGAAGGGGCCGATGCCCTGGTTCAGGCGGCCCTCGCCCGCCGCCCGTGGGGGCGTTTCGACGTGCGCATCGAAGGCCGCCACCCCGGCCTGCCCCTGGTGGCGGCGGCCATGAACCTGCGCTCCCGCCTCACCGGCATCGCCACCGGCGACCAGGCCCTGTTCGTGCGCCGCGCGGCCTTCCGGGCGGTGGGCGGCTTCCCCGACCAGCCCCTCATGGAAGACATCGAACTCTCCCGCCGCCTCAAGCGCCTGGGGCGCCCCGCCTGCCTGCGCGCGCGGGTGGTCACCTCGGGGCGGCGCTGGGACGAACACGGCTTCTGGGCCACCGTGACCCTCATGTGGCGCCTGCGCCTGGCCTACTTCCTCGGCGCCGACCCCGCCGCCTTGGCGCGCCGCTACTACCCGCATCGGGATAGCCAAAGTTAGTTGGCAAAGTTGCCCCATGGGTCTATATTCACTACCTGTCGTTGTATCCCCACATCTTTGGAGTGTCCATGTCAAGCACGAAGGTCCAGGCCGTTCGCCCGCAGGATGAGTACCTCCATCCGGACGCCCGCATCCTGGTGTTCGCCAAGGCGCCCCGCGCCGGCGCGGTGAAGACCCGCCTCATCCCCGCCCTCGGCGCCGAAGGGGCGGCGGCGTTGCACCGCCTCCTCACCACCCACACGGTGGCCACCCTGAGCCGCTCCCGCCTCGCCCCCCTCACTCTGTGCGTCACCCCTGACGTGGACGACGATTTCCTGCGCGCCCTGGCGCGCCGTGCCGGCATGGCTCTGGAGGCCCAGGAGGACGGCGACTTGGGGCGGCGCATGGCCGCCGCCCTGCGCCACGCCCAGGTCGAGAGCACGCGGGTCCTGCTGGTGGGGACGGACTGTCCCAATCTGGACGAGGCCTATCTGGACGCCGCCCTCGAGGCTCTGGAATCCGGGGCGGACGTGGTCCTGGGGCCAGCGGAAGACGGCGGCTACGTCCTCGTCGGCCTGTCGCGGCCGGTGGATGGGCGTCTTTTCGAGGATATCGACTGGGGAACGGAGCGGGTACTGGTGCAGACACGGGCGCGCGTCCAGGCCCTGGGGTGGTCGTGGCGGGAGCTGCCGTCCCGCTGGGATGTGGACCGACCGGAGGACCTGGCCCGCCTGTGGGCCTGAGGCGCTTCAGCGGTTCTGGCGTTGGAGGTACACCCGCTCCAGGGTGGCCACTACCCGGTTGATTTGATTCTCCTGCGCGGGGCTGAGGGCCTCGAAACGGCACCCCAACAGCCAACGTTTTTCGTTGATGCGTCGCAGGTTGCGTATCGTCAAGGGGCAAGAAAGGGCGAGGCCGTCCAGGTGCAGGCGGGCCCGAGGGATGTGTACGTCCGGTTGCATGCATTCAGGCAAGGCCCCCTCCACCCGGATCGCCACCCCGTTGGCGCTCAGGTCGGCCACTTCCCCCTCGACAGCCGGGCCGTCTTCCGGGTCCAACGTCGCCGTGTAATCGAAATCCAAAGGCACGGGAACACGAAAGAAGCGCCGTCGCTGGCGTCGCTCCATGCGTTCGGGGTAGTCCAATTTGTAAAGGATCTCGCCGTCCTTCTCTCCTCGCGCCAGCACCTGGGTGTCGAAGCGCAGCAGGAGACCGCCCATCTTGGCGCTCAGGCGGAGTTCCGTGCCTCGGGCCAGGACTCCTTCTTCCGGCGGCGGGGTGAGCTGGTCGATGATGAGACGGCCTCTGTCCGGGCGTACGGCGAGGA
>WFVN01000025.1 GCA_015491615.1 Gammaproteobacteria bacterium | reverse complement strand
GGTGGGGACCGGCCCGGATACCGACGAGCGCGTCGCCGCCCTGGTGGAGGCGGGGGTGGACGTGATCTGCGTGGACACGGCCCACGGTCACTCCCAGCGAGTGTTGGACCGGGTACGCTGGGTCAAGGAGCACTATCCGGACATCCAGGTCATCGGCGGCAACGTGGGTACCGCCGAGGCCGCTCTGGCCCTGGTGGAACATGGTGCCGACGCGGTCAAGGTGGGCATCGGCCCCGGTTCCATCTGCACCACCCGCATCGTCACCGGCGTGGGGGTGCCGCAGATCACCGCCGTCGCCAACGTCGCCGCCGCCCTGCGCGACAAAGGCGTGCCCCTCATCGCCGATGGCGGCATCCGCTTCTCCGGCGACCTGGCCAAGGCCATCGCCGCCGGCGCTTACTCGGTCATGGTCGGCTCCATGCTCGCCGGCACCGAGGAGGCCCCGGGCGAGGTGGAGCTCTACCAGGGGCGTTCCTACAAGTCCTACCGGGGCATGGGGTCCATCGGCGCCATGGCGCAGACCCAGGGCTCCTCGGACCGCTATTTCCAGGACACCGAAGGCGGAATGGAGAAGCTGGTGCCCGAGGGCATCGAAGGGCGCGTGCCCTACAAGGGCAGCATGGTGGCCATCGTCCACCAGCTCATGGGCGGCCTGCGCGCCTCCATGGGTTACACCGGCTGTTCCAATCTGGAGGAGATGCGCAACAAACCGCGTTTCGTGCGCGTCACCAATGCGGGCATGCGCGAGAGCCACGTGCACGACGTGACCATCACCAAAGAAGCCCCCAACTACCGCATCGACTGAGCCCATGACGGACATCCACCAACAGCGCATCCTCATCCTCGATTTCGGCTCCCAATACACCCAGCTCATCGCCCGCCGGGTGCGGGAAATCGGCGTCTATTGCGAGATCCACCCCTTCGACATGGACGAGGCCGCCATCCGCGCCTTCGCTCCGCGTGGCATCATCCTCTCCGGCGGCCCCCAGTCGGCCACCGTGGAAGGCGGCCCGCGCGCCCCGGAGGTGGTCTTCGAGATGGGGGTGCCGGTGCTGGGCATCTGTTACGGCATGCAGACCATGGCCGTGCAACTGGGGGGCAAGGTAGAAACCTCCGACGAGCGCGAATTCGGCTACGCCCAGGTGCGCGCCCGCGGTCACACCCGTCTGCTGCGCGACATCGAAGACCACACCACCCCCGAGGGCTACGGCCTCCTCGACGTGTGGATGAGCCATGGCGATCGGGTGGTCATGCTGCCCCCCGGATTCAAGCTCATGGCCTCATCGGAAAACGCCCCCATCGCCGGCATGGCCGACGAGGAACGCCTTTTCTACGGCGTTCAGTTCCACCCCGAGGTCACCCACACCCGCCAGGGTAAGCGCATCCTGGAACGCTTCGTGGTGGGCATCTGCGGCTGCGAGCGCCTGTGGACCCCCGGCAACATCATCGAGGACAGCATCGCCCGCATCCGCGAGCAGGTGGGCTCCGACCAGGTCCTCCTGGGTCTCTCCGGGGGGGTGGACTCCTCCGTGGTGGCGGCCCTGTTGCACCGTGCCATCGGCGACCAGCTCACCTGCGTGTTCGTGGACAACGGCCTGCTGCGCCTGAACGAGGCCGAGCAGGTGATGGCCACCTTCGCCGCCCACATGGGCATGAAAGTGATCCACGTGGACGCCGAAGAGCGCTTTCTGGCCGCCCTCGCCGGGGTCGAAGACCCGGAGGAAAAGCGCAAGATCATCGGCCGTGTGTTCGTGGAGGTCTTCGAAGAAGAGGCCGGCAAGCTGGAAGGGGTTCGCTGGCTCGCCCAGGGCACCATCTACCCCGACGTCATCGAATCGGCCGCCGCCAAGACCGGCAAGGCCGAGGTCATCAAGTCCCACCACAACGTGGGCGGCCTCCCCGAGCGCATGCAGCTCAAACTCCTGGAACCCCTGCGAGAACTCTTCAAGGACGAGGTGCGGCGCATCGGCCTGGAACTGGGGCTGCCCTACGACATGGTCTACCGCCACCCCTTCCCCGGTCCCGGTCTGGGAGTGCGCATCCTCGGCGAGGTGAAAAAGGAATACGCCGACGTCCTGCGCCGCGCCGACGCCGTCTTCATCGACGCCCTGCGCGAGGCCGGCCTCTACGACCAAGTGAGCCAGGCCTTCGCCGTCTTCCTGCCCGTGCGCTCCGTGGGGGTGGTGGGGGATCAGCGGCGCTATGCCCACGTCATCGCCCTGCGCGCGGTGGAGACGGTGGACTTCATGACCGCCAACTGGGCCCACCTGCCCTACGAACTCCTCGACGAAGTCTCCCGCCGCATCATCAACGAGAACCCCGACGTCTCCCGCGTCGTCTACGACATCTCCGGCAAACCCCCCGCCACCATCGAGTGGGAGTGAACGCCCAGGACTGGCACTGGATGGCCCGCGCCCTGGAGCTGGCGCGGCGTGCCGAAGCGGAAGGCGAGGTGCCCGTGGGAGCGGTCCTGGTACGCTCCGGCGTCGCCATCGGCGAAGGCTGGAACCGCCCTATCGCCACCTGCGACCCCACGGCCCACGCCGAAATCCAAGCCCTGCGTGCCGCCGGCGCCCTGGAGCGGAACTACCGCCTGCCCGGCACTACTCTTTACGTCACCCTCGAGCCCTGCCCCATGTGCGCCGGCGCCCTCGTCCACGCCCGCATCGCCCGCCTCGTGTACGCCACCCCCGACCCCCGCACCGGCGCCGCCGGCTCCCTCATCCAACTCCTCGACCACCCCGGCCTCAACCACCGCGTGCAGGTGGAACAGGGCCCCTACCGGGAAGAAGCCGCCCGCCTCCTGCGTGACTTCTTCCGCGCCCGCAGAGCCCGCCGAAGCACCGGCGATGGCCAACCCCCTGCCGATTCGGTAACATAACGCCTCCCCACGGAGAGGTGCCGGAGTGGTCGAACGGGACGGACTCGAAATCCGTTGTACGGCTCGTCCGTACCGTGGGTTCGAATCCCACCCTCTCCGCCAATCGTGAAAAAAGGGCCGTTTGGCCCTTTTTTCGTGACTTGAAGGCAAGTTTCTAACCCTAGCCCCATTCCGGCAACCAATTCTTCCTGGTGGCGAACGAACCCAGAGCGGCGGGGCAGGTACGCCCAAACCTACCGGGCCAAGCGAAGATCGCCCATCTGCCGTGCCAAGCGGAGCTTGGGGATATGTTGCGGACTCCGGAGCGGTTCAGGGGGCCGTGCCAGAGGCGCGTTGATTTCATCCTCGGGTGGACGAACCGAAGTGTCTGGTGTCGGCGGAATCATTTTGTTCGGGGATCCAGTGGTCGCGGATACAGCGGTTGAACAGGGTGACCCAGCGCCGATCGAAAAGGGCGCCGGCGCTAGCGTTGATCTCTGCGAGGGCGCGGATGAGGTTGCGGCGGCAGGGGCGGTTGCCGCGGTTTTCCATGAGGGTGTGGAAGGTATCCACGATGGCCATGAGGCGACCGGCGTCGGAGATGGCATCACCCTTCAAGCCGTGGGGGTAACCGCTGCCGTTGAGAAGTTCATGGTGGTGAAGGACGAGGTCGCGGGCGGTCTCTGGCCCTTCGAGTGTTTCCACCAGGCGGGCGGCGCGGAGGGGGTGATCGTGGAGGGCCTCGGGGTCGGCGTTTTCCCAGTGGTTGCGATGGGGTAAGGCGGTGTCGTGCAGGCAGGCACCGAGGTAGAGGGCCTCACTATCCAGGGGTTCGCCGTCGAGGAAATTGATGGCGAGGACGAGGCGCAGGGTGAAGGCGGCGTGGCTGTTTGGGAAAAGCGTGCCGTCGGTCGTCTCGGCGAGGCAGCGCCAGAGTTCACTCTGGGGTTGTTGGGCGATGTAGGCGTCGGCCTCGGCGAGAGGGTTGCATGCGGCCTTGGGAACATGGATCTCGGGCACCGCCTGTGGGGGTTGGGGCTCGCTTTCGTCGTCGAAGAACAGGACGTCATCGGCTGTTTTTTCACCGAGGTTTTCGTAGATCTCGCGAGTGATGGCTTCGATGGCCTTCCCCGTGCGTTCGTCCAGTTCGTCGGGGGATTGGGCGAGGACGAGGTGTTGCAGGGCGACCAGGAGGTGTTGGGTCTTGCGCATGTCCAGCGCCCGGTTGCGCTCCGCCTCGCGTACGAGGAGGCTCACCCGGTCGATGAAGAGGAGGATGAACTCGCCCAGGCGGGGTGGACAGGCGCCCCATCGGGCGATGCGTTCGAATGCGGTGATGGCGTCGTCCAGGCTTTCCGTCAGGGGGGTGAGGCTCAGTTTGGTGGCGCCGATGCGCAAGGTGTCCAGTTGGGCGACCACTTCTTGCAGGGGGCTGGGGTCTTCCGGATGGCATTCTAGGCGGACGGCGGCGTTTTCCATTTCCTGATGGGCCTCGGCGTAGTCGTCCAGGAATTCGCCATAGGCCTGGGAAGAGGTTTCGATGGGAAAGTCGAAGTTCATGGATGCCTCCTGCAAGTCGTGTCTACCCTAATCCACAATGTTAGTGACGATTTATTTACCCCTCTATCGGTAGGGTTTGGGTAGGCTTTAGGTCAAGGTTGATCGATGCACTGGGTTAAAGGGTGCAAAGTGGAGTGCCGAAATGGGGGTGGCACCCAGGAACGGAGGCGAAGGATGCGAGGTCCCTGCCGTTTGTTGGGCCCCTGGATGGGGCGTCTGGACTCTGGTCGTCGCAATGCCTTGGTGGCGGCATCGGCGCTTTTCCCTTTACTCGTCGTGGGAGTGGCCCTGGCTCGTGCGCCCCAGGGTGTGGCAGCCCATGCCCAGGGTGTGTTGGTGTTTTTGTCCGTGTCTTTTGTGATCGGATTTTCGTTGGCTTCGGCCTCCTGGTGTGCCGAGCGAATGGGTGCGGACGAAGTGGCTAGAATGTGGCGGCGGGCCGCACGTGAGGCCCGTCGGCGGGCGGAGCGCCTGTCGGCGGCCGGTGAGGAGGTGGGCAATACCGCCCGGGCCTTGGGGAAGATGGCGCGGGCTAGCAACCAAGGGGCTGAGGAACAGCAGATGGCGGTGAGCGGCATCGCCTCGGCGGTGGAAGAACTGACGGGTAACGTCAGTGAGAGTGAAGAGCAGGACCTGAAGACGCGGGAGTGCGCCGAGGAGTCTAGCCGTTTGGCCAGTGACGGCGCGGCGGTGGTGGAGCAGGCAGTAGAACGGATCCAGGCGGTAGCGGATCTGGTGGCTAGCTCGTCGGAGGCCATCGCCCGTCTCGGTGATCGTTCTCAGCAGATCGGTTCCATCATTTCCACTATCGAGGGGATCGCCGAACAGACCAATTTGCTGGCCCTCAACGCGGCCATCGAGGCGGCGCGGGCCGGTGAGCAGGGTCGGGGATTCGCGGTGGTGGCGGACGAGGTCCGGACCCTGGCCGGTCGCTCACACGAGGCGGCCAATCAGGTGGGCGAGCGCATCCGGGTCATCCAGGAGGAGGTGGATGCGGTGGTGCGCAATATGAGCGGGGTGACCGAGGACGTGCAGGGGGCGGTGGACCTGAGTAGTTCGGCGAAGGCGGATCTGCAGCGGATTCGCGAGAGCGCCGGGCGCACTCAGGAGATGATCGTCGCCATCAGCGAGGCCTTGGTCCAGCAGGCTGCGGCCATCCGGGAGATCGCCCGCCACATGGGCGAATTCGAGCAGCGGGCCCAGGCAGAGCGGGCGCAGATCGTGGATTTGGAGGTCACGGCGGATTATTTGCGCAAGCTGGCGGAAGGCGCGGTGGGTGAGGAGGCGAACCGATGAACCCGATGCTGTTCATTCCCGCTGAGGTTCTGATGTTGGTCGGGGTTTCCATCTATCCCGCATCTCAGCGCCAAGAGAGTGCCCAGCGGTCCCTGCAGGGATTGTCGGACATCCGTGCCCTGCGGGAGTTGCTTGAGCGCTTGCCACAGCATCGCGGCCTGGCCAATGCCGTGCTCCAAGGCAACGACGGTTTCCGTGCCGAGCTGACCCAAACGCAGGCGGCGGTGGATGCGGGCATGGCGGTGGTTCGCCGGCTCGCCGAGGGTGGTGACCCATGGGAGGTGGCGGATCGTTGCCGGGCGATGGATCGGGCGTGGTCCCGGCTCAAGGCGGAACTGGATGGCATGGCTGCGGAGGAGAGCTTTCGCCGCCACACCGAGCTCATTCGCGAGCTGTTGTATCTCATGGAGGATGTGGGTGAGGCGGCAGGCTTGTTGCCGGAGGAACCGGACGCCGATGATGTCGCCCGTATTTTGGTGCTCGCTTTGCCGCAGGTGTGCGAGGCCCTGGGTCAGGCACGGGGGATCGGCACTGGCGTGGCTGCACGTGGCCAGTGCGATACCGTCAGCCGGGTGCGTTTGCAGTATTTATTGGACAAGGCTGAACGGGTGAGTCGTTCCTACCACGCCTATTTGGCAGGGCTCTCCGGCGAGGCGGCGCGTCTCTATCAGACGGCGGCGGAAAGCACCCGTCGTTTTCTCGACCTCTTACGAGTGGATCTGTTGGAATGCGACGATTCGGGTAGCGCCGGAGGCCTTCTTTGCCCAGGGGACGGAGGCCATTCGGCACAATTTTGCCTTGCTCGACCATCTGGGTGAGGTGCTACAGGTCCGCTTGGAGGGAGAAGCCCGTACGGTGCGCCGGCGGGCCGCCTGGAGACGGACGGCATCCCTGTCCTTGCAGGCGGTGGCGGTAGCCCTGGCGGCGGTGGGGGTATGAGAGTTAGAATGGCGCGCCCTTTCTAGGTGACGCCATGAACGATACCCCTCCCTGCCCCCAGTGCGATTCCCCTTAACGTCTATGCCGACGGCCCCAGTTGGATCTGCCCCGAGTGTGCCCACGAGTGGCCCATGGCGGAGGAGGCGCCCGCCGAGAGTGGGCCGGTGGTGCGTGATGCCCACGGCAACCCTTTGGCCGACGGGGACACGGTGATCGTCATCAAGGACCTGAAGGTGAAGGGCAGCTCGGCGGTGGTGAAGGTGGACACCAAGGTGAAGAACATTCGCCTGGTGGAGGGCGACCACGACATCGATTGCAAGATCCCCGGCATCGGTGCCATGGGGCTCAAGTCCCAGTTCGTGAAGAAGGCCTGATGCACCTCTGGGTGGATGCCGATGCCTGCCCGGGGCCCATCAAGGAGATCCTGTTCCGTGCCGCCCGGCGCACCGGCCTGCCCCTGACGCTGGTGGCCAACCACGCCATGGCGGTGCCCGCCGAAGCGCACATCCGCTTGGTGCGCGTGGTGGCGGGCTTCGATGTGGCCGACGACTACCTGGTGGAACGGGTGTCCCCCGGTGATCTGCTGGTGACCCAGGACATCCCCTTGGCGGCCCAGGCCATTGAGCGGGGAGCGGTGGTGCTCACACCCCGTGGTGAACGCCTCACCGAGGACAACATCAAGCCGCGCCTGTCCATGCGCGATTTCCTCGATACCCTGCGCGCCAGCGGGGTGGAGACCGGTGGTTCGGCCCCCCTGGGCGCCGCCGATCGCAAGGCCTTCGCGGACCAGTTGGATCGTTTCCTCACGCGTACCGTGGGCTCTTGATGCTGTTGTCGAATCGTGGTGTAATTCCTGGCTCTTCGGGCCGTTAGCTCAGTTGGTAGAGCAGCTGACTCTTAATCAGCGGGTCCTAGGTTCGAGCCCTAGACGGCCCACCAGAACACGAGGCCGGTGGCATCATTGCCACCGGCCTTTTTCGTGTGCGCGGGGGTCAGGCCAGGCGCGGGTCCTGGAGGCGGGGGCCGTTGTCCGGATGCCAGTAGAGGTGGCTGGGGCCGTGGTGCCAGTCGCCCAGGACGATGCGTTCCCCTACCCCTCGCGCCAGGGGGATGCGGTGGCGGCCGGGGCGGTGGGTGTGGCCGTGGATGAGCAGGTCCACTCCGTGTTCTTCCATGACGCGGCGCACTTCCCCAGGGTTCACGTCCATGATGTCTTCGGTCTTGGTCTGGTTGGCGGCGCGGCTGGTCTCACGCAGTTCGGCTGCCAGGGCGAGGCGCTCGGGGACGGGGAGGGCGAGGACGCGGGCCTGCCAGGCGGGATCGCGCACCAGGGCGCGGAAGCGTTGGTATTCGTCGTCGTCGATGCAGAGGGCGTCGCCGTGCATGAGCAGGGCGGGGCGTCCGTAAAGGTCGATGACGGCGGCCTCCGGCAGGAGTTCGGTGTGCAGGCGGCGGGCGTAGTCCGGCCCGAGGAGGAAGTCGCGGTTGCCGTGCTGGAAGAAGATGCGGGCGCCGGCGTCGGCCAGACGGGCGAGGGCCGCTTCCAGGGGGGCGAGGTGTTCGGGGACGGCGTCGTCACCGATCCAGGCCTCGAACAAGTCGCCGAGGATGTAGAGGCGCTCCACCGGATCCGGCGGCGCCGCCAGCAGTTCCAGGAACTGGGCGAGGGTGTGGGGGCGGGCCGGGTCCAGGTGCAGGTCGGAGACGAACAGGGTGCCCATCAGCCGGCGTTCGCCGCCGCCGGGGTGACGATCTCGGCGCGCTCGATGACCACGGGGATGCGCGGGGCATCCTTGGCGAAGGGGCCGGCGGGGCCGGTGGGGATGCGGCGGATCTTGTCCACCACGTCCATGCCGTCCACCACGCGTCCGAAGACGCAGTAGCCCCAGCCGCGGGTGGTGGGGGCGCGGTAGTCGAGGAATTTGTTGTCCACCACGTTGATGAAGAATTGGGCGGTGGCCGAGTGGGGATCGGCGGTGCGCGCCATGGCGATGGTGCCGCGCAGGTTGCTCAGGCCGTTGCTCGCCTCGTTGGGGATGGGCGCGTCGGTGGGGCGCTTTTGCAGGTTGGTGTCAAAGCCGCCGCCCTGGAT
>WFVN01000024.1 GCA_015491615.1 Gammaproteobacteria bacterium | reverse complement strand
GGCCAGGTCGGCACAGGGGATATCCAGCCAGGTGAGCAGGCGACCGCTCATGGGGCGAGGAGGCGACGCACGCGGGCCAGGTCTTCGGGGGTGTCCACGCCGGGGCCGGGGACCTCGCGGGCCTCGATCACTCGGATGGGCGCGCCATGCCAGAGGGCACGCAATTGTTCCAAGGACTCTAGCGCCTCCAGGGGGCTGGGGGGCCAGGCCACGAAGCGGCGCAGGAAGCCGGCCCGGTAAGCATACAGGCCGATGTGCCGGTGGTAGAACGCTAGCGCCCCCGGCAGGGTCTCGCGGTCGATGGCGAAGGCGTCGCGCGCCCAGGGGATGGGGGCACGGGAGAAATAGAGGGCGCGCCCCTGCCGGTCACAGACCACCTTCACCACGTGCGGGTCGAACAACTCGGCGGCCTCGTGCAGGGGGGTGGAGACGGTGGCCATGGGCAGGTCCGGGTCGGCGGCGAGGGCCTCGGCCAGTTGCCGGATCACCGCCGCCGGCATGAGGGGTTCGTCCCCTTGCAGGTTGACCACCACCGCCTCGTCGGGGAGCCCCAGGCACTCCACCACCTCGGCCACTCGCTCGCTGCCGCTGCCGTGGCCGGGGTCGGTGAGCACCGCCTCGCCACCGGCGGCCTCCACCGCCGCCTGGATGCGCGGGTGGTCGGTGGCCACCAGGACCCGTTCGGCGCCGCTCTCCTGCGCCCGCTCCAGAACGCGCACCACCAACGGGCGGCCATGCAGGTCGGCGAGGGGCTTCTCGGGCAGGCGGCTGGCCCCCAGGCGCGCGGGGATGACGACGGTGTAACCCACCTCAGCCCAGGCGTTCCAGTTCGTCCAGTTCCACCCGCCGGGCCTCTTCCTCTAACATCACCGGGATGTCGTCGCGGATGGGGTAGGCGAGACGATCGGCCTTGCAGATGAGCTCTTGGCGCTCGCGGTCGTACACCAACGGGCCCTTGCACACCGGGCAGACGAGGATTTCCAGGAGTTTGTGGTCCATGACTCAGCTCCTTGTTCGGGAACCGCCTTTCAGGCGGCGCAGGAAACGGGTGCGGAATTCGTCCGGGAGGTGCGCCGTCACCTCCAGATACCAAGCGTCGGCGGGGACAATGCCGGCGCATTTTACCGCGTCCTTCTCGGTCATAACGATGGGTCCGGGCAGCCCGGCGAGGTCCTCGCGGCGATAACGATGGTGGTCCGGGAAGGGGTGTTCGCGCACCCGCGCCCCCAGCTCGCGCAGAGTGGCGAAGAAGCGTCCGGGGTGGCCGATGCCGGCGACGGCGTCCACCTCCAGGCCGCGCAGGTCTTCCAAGGGACGGGCGCGATGCGGGTCGGCCACCGCCCGCAGGGCCACCGGGACCAGGCGCATGGGGACTTCGTGGGCGTGCGCCTGGCCACCGTTGACGATGATGAAATCCACTTCGTGCAGGCGACCCGGCGGCTCGCGCAGGGGGCCGGCGGGCAGGCAGCGACCGTTGCCCAGGCGTCGTTCGCCGTCCACCACGGCGATCTCCAGGTCACGCGCCAGGGGGTAGTGCTGGAGGCCGTCGTCGGAGATGAGGCAGTCGATGTCGTGGTGCACCACCAGGGCGCGGGCGCAGGCGCGCCGGTCCGGCCCCACGGCCATGGGACAGCCGGCGTGGCGGGCGATGAGTACCGGCTCGTCCCCCACCATGCGCGGGTCGGAGTCGGCCCGCACCTGTTGCGGCCAGGTGCGCGCCATGCCGCCGTAGCCGCGGCTGACGATGCCGGGGCGGTGGCCGGCCTCGCGCAGGAGGCGGGCGAGCCGGATCACCAGGGGCGTCTTACCGGTACCGCCGACGGTGACGTTGCCCACCACGATCACCGGTACGGGGGGACGGTAGCGCGGCAGCAGGCCGGCGCGGTAGAGCCCTCGGCGCAGGCCGGTAACGGCGCGGTAGGCACCGGAGGCGAGACGCAGCCAGGCCCCCGGCGGGGCCCTGCCGTACCAGATCCGTTGCAGCTCCGCTTCGTTCACAGTCGTCGGTATCTCTCCAAGAGCCGGTCGGTGCCTTCACGCGCGCGGCGCCGGCAGTCCCAGAAAAAGCGCCGGGTACGATCGCCCACGGCACGGGCGACGAAGGGGTCGGCACGCCAAGCCCGCCACTGCTCCCAAAGGGCAATGCAATCGGGTACCGGCCGGGCACCGGCATCGGCCAGGGGCACCTCGCAGGCTCCCGAGAAGCTCACCGGCCGACCGCCGGCGAGGGCCTGCCAGGCCACCGCGCGCGGCGCACCGGCCAGGTGCACGGCATCGACGGAAGCGGCCAGAGCCGGATACCAACGCGCCTCGTCCGCCACCAGGACGGTGCCCGGGGGCACCGCCCGGCGTTCCCGGTCCCAGGCGGACAGGGGCAGGAGCACGAGCCCCGCGCGGCGGATCGCCGCCGTCCAGCCCGCATCGCCGCTCACCACCAGCAGGTGCGCGTCCCCCACTTCGGCCCAATGGCGCAGCAAGTCCCGTTCCGCCGGCCCGTGCCACCACCACAGGCCCTCGCCGCCGCCGACACGCAACAGGCCGCCGAGGGTGGGCTCCACTTGCGCCGGGGTGAGCAAAGTGAGGGGGTCGGCGCGTCCGCGCGGGGCCACGTCGCCACTCGTCTCCGGACAAGCATAGGGGATGGCCGGCCGGTCGCGGCGTGCCAGGTGCCGGGCCAGGTTCACCGGTGGCGTCTCGCCGACCACCACCACTAGGGCCGGGTCCAGGCGTGCCAAGACCCGCCGTATGGCACGGTCGGCGTCGCAGGGGCCATAGCCGAAGCCCATGTCGCGCAGGCCACGCAGACCCGTCTCCAGCACGCCCCGGTATTCTCTGTGATAGGTGAGGACGAGGCGGGTGTCGTCGCGCGCCTCGCGCAGGGCCTGCATGAGGGCCACCGCCACCTGCACGTCTTCGCGCGCACCGCCGGTGCGCAACCAGACGAGAGGACCGAAGCCGGGTGGCGGTCGCAACCGTCCCCAACGGGCGCGGGCACGCGCCGCCCGCCCCTGGAGACGGTCTTGCAGACCTGCCCACCACAGGGCCGGGCGGCATCGTCCGTAGGCGGGATCGCTCATGAGGCCTCGGAGAACTGCATCCGGTGGAGGGCAGCGTAGTGGCCGTCACGGGCCAGGAGTTCGGCGTGCGTGCCCTGCTCGACGATGCACCCGCCGTCGAGGACGACGATGCGGTCGGCACGCTCGATGGTGGACAGGCGGTGGGCGATGACCAGGGTGGTGCGGCCCACCATGAGCTTCTCCAGGGCCGCCTGGATGTGGCGCTCGGCTTCGGAATCCAAGGCCGAGGTGGCCTCGTCGAGGATGAGGATGGGGGCGTCCTTGAGGATGGCGCGGGCGATGGCCAGACGCTGGCGCTGGCCGCCGGAGAGGCTCAGGCCGCGTTCGCCGATGGAGGTGTCCAGCCCCTCGGGCAATCGGCGGATGAATTCCCAGGCGTGGGCCGCCTCGGCGGCGCGCACGATGTCCTCGCGGCTCACCTCGCCCTGACGCCCGTAGGCGATGTTGTTGGCGATGGTGTCGTTGAAGAGGCTGATCTCCTGGGAGACGAGGGCGATCTGCCGGCGCAGGTCGGCCAGGCGCAGTTCGCGCACGTCGATGCCGTCGATGCACACGCAGCCGGCGGTGACGTCGTGGAAGCGCGGCAGCAGGCTCACCAGGGTGGTCTTGCCGCTCCCCGAGCGGCCCACGAAGGCGACCATCTCCCCGGGCTCGATGTGCAGGTCGATGTCGCTCAGGGCGTCCCGGTCGGCCTTCGGATAGCGGAAACACACGCCGCGGTAGTCCACTTCGCCGCGCGCCCGTTCCAGGGTGCGGGTGCCGGTGTCCCGTTCTTGCTCCTGGTCGAGAAAGTCGAACAGGGATTGGGCCGCGGCGATGCCTCGCTGGATGGTGGCGTTGACGGTGGTGAGGCGCTTCAACGGCGGCAGGAGCAGGAGCATGGCGGAAATGAAGGACATGAACGTACCCACCGTCATCGCCTCACTCCCGGGGCGAGTGGCCAGATAGACCACCACCGCCAGAACCACCGCCGCCACCAATTGGATGATGGGCACCGAGGCAGCCTGGGTGGAGACGATCTTCATGAACTGGCGGCGGTTGTTCTGGTTCACCGCCTCGAAGCGCGCCCGCTCGTATGCCTGTCCGCCGAACACGCGTACCACCTTGTGCCCCTCCACCGCTTCCTGGGCGATGTGGGTGACGTCGCCCATGGAATTCTGCAAACGGGTGCTGATGCGACGCAGACGCCTGTTCACGTAGCGCACCAGCACCGCCACCACCGGCCCAAGGACGAGGAACATGAGAGACAGGCGCCAGTCCAGGTAGAACATCCAGGCGAGCAGGCCGACGAGGGTGAGAGTGTCCTGGATGAGAATGGTGACCGCCTTGCTGGCGGCGTCGGCCACCTGTTCCACGTCATAATTGAACTTGGACAGGATCTGGCCGGTGGTGTGGCGCTGGAAGAAGCTCGGAGGTAGACCCAGGAGGTGATCGAACATCTCCCGCCGCAGGTCGAAGATGACGTGGCGACCGATCCAGGACATGAAGAAATTGGCGGCGAAGCTGGCCACCCCGCGGACCACGAAAATGGCGACGATGAGCAGAGGAACGAGGGCGATGAGATTCGGGTCGCGCTCCACGAAGCTGCCGTCCAGGAGCGGTCGCATGAGGGCGGCGAAACCCACCTCGGTGGCCGCCACTACCGCCATCCCTAACAGCGCGGGAATGAACACCGGCCAGTGGGGGCGGACGTAGGTGAGCAAACGCCGGTAGAGGGACCAGCCGCTGGCTTCGGAGGCGGGCTCAGTCATCCAGAGCGCGGGTGGCGAAGGTGAGACGGGTGAGACCGGCGCGGCGAGCGGCGTCCATGGCGGTGATCACCGCCTGGTGCGGGGTCTTGGCATCGGCGGCGATCACCAGGGGCGTCTCCCGGTCGCCCTCCGCCACTTTCTCCAGGGCCCGCTCCAGGGTTTCGCGCCGGTCGTTCACCAGGCGGCGACCGTCCAGGTAGTAATGCCCATCGGCGTCGATGAGCAGCTCCAGGGGGCTGGGGGTGCCGCTCTCTTCGCTGGTGGCGCGGGGCAGGTCCAGGCTGATCTCGAACTGGTGGCGAAAGCTGGTGGAGACCATGAAGAAGATGAGGAGCAGGAACACCACGTCGATGAGGGGGGTGATGTTCACCTCCGGCGACTCGCGGCGACGGGGACGGAAGTTCACGCCGCCTCCTCCAGCTCACGTTCGCCATGGAGGATCTCCACCAGACGGATGGCCTCTTGCTCCATGGTCACCGCCAGCTCGTCCACGCGCCCGCGCAGATAGCGGTAGAGAATGAGGCTGGGGATGGCCACGGAGAGGCCGGCGGCGGTGGTGATGAGGGCCTCGGAGATACCCCCGGCGAGGACCTCGGCATTGCCCACCCCCTGGGTGGTGATGACGTCGAAGACCTTGATCATCCCCACCACCGTACCGAGTAGCCCCAGCAGAGGGGAAATGGCGGCGATGGTGCCCAGGGTGTTGAGGTGGCGTTCCAACTCGTGTACCACGTGGCGCCCGGTCTCCTCGACGGCCTCCTTCATCACCTCGCGCGAATGGCGCAGATTGACCAGGCCGGCGGCGAGCACGCAGCCCAGGGGCGAACTCTCGCGCAGGGCCTCGAGGGCATCGGCGTCGATGCGCTGGCGGCGGTGCAGATGAACGATCTGGGCCACCAGGTTGGGCGGCGCCACCTTGGCGCGACGCAGACGCCACAAACGCTCGGCGGCGATGGCCGCGGCCAACACCGAACAGGCCAGGATGGGCCACATGAGCCAGCCGCCGGCCTTGAACAACTCCCACATAAAACCTTCCCGAGCGAATTGAAAGGGCCCTTACTCTAACCAACCCCCCGGCAAGGCGCAAAAACCGGGGGCGAAGCCGCATCGCGCCTGGACGCGCAGCCCGGTGGCGGGGTCGAAACGCACCGCCAGGGCGCCGTGGACGGCGGTGTCCAGCCAGTGGGCGCCGGCGGCCCGGTAACGGGCCACCACCTCCGACCGGGGGTAGCCCCAGCGGTTCCCCGGCGCCACCGAGGCCAGAGCCAGGCGCGCGCCCAGACCGCTCAGGTCGCGCCCCTTGTGACTACCGTGATCGGGCACTTGGAGCACGTCCATGCGCGCCGGCAAGGGCGGCTCGAGGCGACCACGGCGCCAGTCGCCGGTGAGGAGCAGGCTACCGCCGGGGCCCTGCACCGACAGCACGCAGCCGCCATCCTTCCCCGTCGCCCGATGCAGGCGCAGGCGCACGCCGTCCCAGGCCCAGGCGCCGGCACAGGACGTCGCCGTCCCGGCCCAGGCCCCCGCCTCCCCCACCGCCACCCGGCGGGCCGGCAGGGTGTGCGCGAGGGCCACGGCGCCGCCGGCGTGACGGGCTCCGTCGCGGCTGAGGACGAGGACATCCACATCCCGCCAGCCGCGGGACTGCAACCAGCGGGCCAGGGCCACGCCGGTGGCCGGCGTACCGGTGTCGTACACCAGCAGGTGGCGTGCCGTCTCCACCACCGCCGCCAGACCGTCGCCGCTGTCCCAGAGGGTGAGCCAGAAAGTGTCCGGCGTCGGCCGCGGCGGGGCGCTGAACAGCACCGGGGCGAGCCACAGGGCTCCCAGCCAGCGGGCCGGCACCCCGCGCGGGGCGAGGAGCCAGAGGGTCCCCACCAAGGCCGTCGGCCAGGCCCAGAGCGGGGCGGCGGGCAACACCACCACCCCCGCGGCGGCCCGTTCCAGCACCCACCACAACC
>WFVN01000023.1 GCA_015491615.1 Gammaproteobacteria bacterium | reverse complement strand
GGGAGAGGCGCTGCGGGCGTTTGTAGCGGTCCACGCCGTAGTTCATGAGGGCGTGGCAGGCGTCCAGGATCTCCTCCACCGCGCGCACGCCGTATTTCTGCTCGCAACGGGCGATGTAGTTCTTGGCGAACACCAGGTAGTCGATGATAGCGTCGGCGGCGGTCCACTGGCGGAACAGGTAGTTGCCCTTGAAGAAGCTGTTGTGGCCGTAACTGGCGTGCGCCAGGACGAGGACCTGCATCATCATGGTGTTCTCTTCCATGAGGTAGGCGATGCAGGGGTCGGAGTTGATGACGATCTCGTAGGCCAGGCCCATCTGGCCGCGCTTGTAGCGCCGTTCCACCTCCAGGAATTGCTTACCGTAGGACCAGTGGTGGTAGCCCACCGGCATGCCCACGGAGGCGTAGGCGTCCATCATCTGTTCGGCGGAGATGATCTCGATCTGGTTGGCGTAGGTGTCCAGGCCGTGGGCGGCGGCCAGGCGGGCGATCTCGCGGTCGTAGGCCTCGATGAGCTCGAAGGACCATTCGGAGTCGGTGGAGAGGGGCTTTCTGCGGGCCATGGCTCAGGCGGGGTCCTGTTTCTTGAACAGCTCGCGGAACACCGGGTAGATGTCCTGCGGGCCGTCGATGCGCTGCATGGCGAACTGGGGAAAGGCGGCCGCCACGTCCTGGTACTCGTACCACAGGCTCTGGTGGTGTTCCGGGGTGATCTCCACGTAGGCGTAGTACTGCACCTTGGGCATGATGTCGTTGATGAGGATCTCCTTGCAGCGCGGCGAGTCGTCGTACCAGTTGTCGCCGTCGGAGGCCTGGGCGGCGTAGAGGTTCCACTCCTCGGGCGGGTAGCGCTCGGCGATGATGTCGCGCATCAGTTCCAGGACGCTGGAGACCACGGTGCCGCCGGTCTCGCGCGAGTAGAAGAATTCCTCCTCGTCCACCTCGCGGGCGGTGGTGTGGTGGCAGAGGAAGACGATGTCGATGCGCTCGTAGGTGCGGGTCAGGAACAGGTA
This sequence comes from Gammaproteobacteria bacterium, assembly GCA_015491615.1. Classification (GTDB taxonomy): domain Bacteria; phylum Pseudomonadota; class Gammaproteobacteria; order S012-40; family S012-40; genus S140-43. Next base: position 7,347 of record WFVN01000023.1, on the reverse strand, counting down.
GAGGAGGATGAAGAAGCGCTTGGCCATGTCCTTCTTGGCTTGGTCCATGGAACCGGAGACGTCCATGAGGCAGAACATCACCGCCTGGGTGTTGGGCACCGGGATGGTGACGCGGTGGTTGTAGCGCAGGTCCACCGGGTCCAGGAAGGGAATGGCGTTGACCTTGAAGCGCAGGTGGCGGATCTCCTCCTCCAGTTCGCGCAGTTGCGGATCGTCCTCGGGCAGGGTCTCGCGCAGCGCCTCCAGGCGCGCCTCCGCTTCGCGCAGGCGCCGCAGGTAGGGGGTGCGCAGGGCGATGCGTCTTCCCAGGGCCGAGCGCAGCGAGCGGATGACGTTGATGTTGGCGGGTGAGCCGTCGGTGGTGAAGCCGGCGCGCACGGTCTGGTGGGTCTTCACCGCGGTGAGCTTGCGCTTCACCAGGTTGGGCAGCTCCAGGTCCTCGAAGAAGAATTCCATGAACTCCTCTTTGGAGAGCTCGAAGACGAAGTCGTCCAGCCCCTCGCCCTCGTTGGAGGCCTTGCCTCCTCCGCCCCCAGCGCCGCCGCGCGGGCGGGGGATCTTGTCGCCGGGGAGGTATTCCTTGTTGCCAGGATGGACCGTCTCGCGCCGTCCGCCGGGGCCGTGGCGGAAGCTGGGTTCGGAGATGTCGCGGGCGGGGATGCCCACCCGCTCGCCTTGCTCGATGTCGGTGATGGAGCGGTTGGCCACCGCGTCCGCCACCGCCTTCTTGATCTGCTGTTTGTAGCGTTCGAGGAAGCGCCGCCGGTTGACGGCGCTGCGGTTCTTGCCGTTCTTGCGTTTGTCGACGATGCGGGACACGGGCTCGCCTCAGGAGGCCTTGCGCACGCGCAGGTACCACTCCGACAACAGCCGCACCTGCTTGGGGGTGTAGCCCTTCTCGGTCATGCGGCGGACAAAGTCCTCGTGCTTTTTCTTGTCCTCGGCGGAGGCCTTGGCGTTGAAGGAGATGACCGGCAGCAGGTCCTCGGTGTTGGAGAACATCTTTTTCTCGATCACCGTGCGCAGCTTCTCGTAGCTGGTCCAGGCGGGGTTCTTGCCGCCGTTGGCGGCCCGCGCGCGGAGGACGAAATTGACGATTTCGTTGCGGAAGTCCTTGGGATTGGAGATGCCGGCCGGTTTTTCGATCTTTTCCAGTTCCTCGTTGAGCGCCGCGCGGTCGAAGATCTCGCCGGTGTCCGGGTCGCGGTATTCCTCGTCCTGAATCCAGTAGTCGGCGTAGGTAACGTAGCGGTCGAAGATGTTCTGCCCGTACTCGGAATAGGACTCCAGGTAGGCGGTCTGGATCTCCTTGCCGATGAATTCCACGTACTGGGGCACCAGATACTCCTTGATGTAGGAGAGGTAGCGCTCCTCCACCTCCGGGGGGAACTGCTCCTGCTCGATCTGCTGCTCCAGGACGTACAGCAGGTGCACCGGGTTGGCGGCCACCTCGGCGTGGTCGAAGTTGAACACCTTGGAGAGGATCTTGAAGGCGAAGCGGGTGGAGATGCCGCTCATGCCCTCGTCCACGCCGGCGAAGTCCCGGTATTCCTGGTAGGACTTGGCGTTGGGATCGGTGTCCTTGAGGTTTTCCCCGTCGTAGACCCGCATCTTGGAGTAGATGCTGGAATTCTCCGGTTCCTTCAGGCGCGTGAGGACCGCGAACTGGGCCATCATCTTGAGGGTGCCGGGGGCGCAGGGAGCGTCCTTGAGGGAGCTGTTCTCCAGCAGTTTCTGGTAGATCTTCACCTCGTCGGAGACGCGCAGGCAGTAGGGGACCTTGACGGTGTAGATGCGGTCCAGGAAGGCCTCGTTGTTCTTGTTGTTCTTGAAGGACTGCCATTCGGATTCGTTGGAATGGGCGAGGATGACGCCGTCGAAGGGGATGGCGCCGAAGCCCTCGGTGCCCTTGTAGTTGCCCTCCTGGGTGGCGGTGAGGAGGGGATGAAGGACCTTGATGGGGGCCTTGAACATCTCCACGAATTCCAGGATGCCGCGGTTGCCCAGGCACAGGCCGCCGGAGAAGCTGTAGGCGTCGGGGTCGTCCTGGCTGTAGTGCTCCAGCTTGCGGATGTCCACCTTGCCCACCAGGGAGGAGATGTCCTGATTGTTCTCGTCCCCGGGCTCGGTCTTGGCGATGGCGATCTGGCGCAACACCGAGGGGCGCAGCTTCACCACCCGGAACTTGGTGATGTCGCCGCCATATTCGTGCAGGCGCTTCACCGCCCAGGGGGACATGATGGTGTTGAGATAGCGGCGGGGAATGCCGTAGTCCTCCTCCAGGATGTGGCCATCCTCGTGGGGGTCGAACAGCCCCAGGGGAGACTCGTTCACCGGCGAGCCCTTGATGGCGTAAAAGGGCAGTTGCTCCATCAGGCTCTTGAGCCGCTCGGCGAGAGAGGACTTGCCTCCTCCCACCGGACCGAGCAGGTAGAGGACCTGTTTCTTCTCCTCCAGCCCTTGGGCGGCATGGCGGAAGTAGGACACGATCTGCTCGATGGTGTCCTCCATGCCGTAGAAGGCTTCGAAGCTGGGGTAACGCTTGATGATGCGATTGGAGAAGATGCGGGAGAGACGGGGGTCGTTGCGGGTGTCGATCAGTTCCGGCTCGCCGATGGCGGCCAACATGCGCTCGGCGGCGCTGGCATAGGCGAGGGGGTCGGATTTGCACAGTTCCAGATATTCCTGAAGGCTGTATTCCTCTTCCTGGGCTTCCTCGTAACGGGATTGGTAACGGTCGAAGATGGACATCGTTTGTTCTCCCATCGGTGTGGGTGGTTGACCGGTTCATAGTGCGGTGCACGGACGCCTTTCTTGTTCTTCTACGTCGGCCGTTTCGCGCGCGTGTGGAGCATTGTGCAAGGAGCGGGCCAGCCTGTGCCAGCGTCACTCCCCCCTTTGGACTGCCCGACGTCGACGATGGTTTCTTGCCCCGGCGTCGGTGAGTGACTAAACGTTGTAAAGAGGGGGGAGCCCCCGCGACCAGGGAGGACGTTCCATGCAGCAACCCGTGCAGATCACCAGTCGAGCCGTGTCCCTTTCCGAGAACGCCCTGGCCTGCCTGCGCAAGCGCGCGGCCAAGCTGGAGCGTTATTGTGACCACATCATGGGCTGCCGCATCATGGTCGAGGCCCCGCACCGCCACAAACATCAGGGCATTCTCTACCATGTGCGCATCGAGCTGACCGTGCCCGGGGCCCATCTGGTGGTGCGCCGGGCACCCCATGAAGACCTCTACGTGGCGATCCGCGAGGCTTTCGACGCCGCCCGGCGCCAGTTGATTTCGTTTCGCCGCCGCCAGCGCGTCGGCCTCCATGTCATTCCCGCTTGAAATCCTGTTCGGGCCGGTCTGCTCGGTGGCCGGCCCCTTTCCCCTTGCCGAGACGATGATTTCCCATCACGGGGGATCTCGTCGTGCGAGGGCTTTGTAACTCCCCGCGGCACCTCCAAATCATTCCTGCACCGACCAGGCTGATCCGGACAGAACAGATGATTGGAAGCCGGCAGAGAACGGGGCGCGGTTAAAGTCGGTCGCCGCGCCCGTCGATCAATGGGGCACAGGCAATCGCCCCACGAGAACCGACCACGACATGGCCACCCACCCCTATTTCGAAGGCGGTTTCGATCGGCTGATCGAGCAGTACACTCCCCTGGTGAAACGCATCGCCTACCACCTCATGACCCGCCTGCCCTCGTCGGTGTCCGTGGACGACCTCGTCCAGGCTGGCATGGTGGGGCTGCTGGAGGCCTCGCGCAACTACAAGCCCCAGCTCGGCGCCAGCTTCGAGACCTACGCCGGCATCCGCATCCGCGGGGCCATGCTGGACGAGCTGCGCAAGAACGACTGGGCCCCCAAATCGGTGCACCGCAAGGCGCGGGAGATGGCGGAAGTGGTGCGCGAGATCGAGGCCCGCGAAGGGCGCGACGCGCGCGACGAGGAAGTGGCACAGGCCATGGGGCTGACCATGGAGGAGTACTACAAGATCCTCCAGGACGCCAACACCTCGCGCATGCTCGCCTTCGAGGAACTGGGGGTGGACGAGGAGGCCATCTCTCGCGGCATGCTCGAACAGGGTACCGGTCCCCTGGACGACACCGCCCGGCAACGCTTCCAGAAGCGCCTCGCCGAGGCCATCGCCAGGCTTCCCGAGCGCGAGCGCCTGGTGGTCTCCCTCTACTACGACCGGGAGCTCAACCTGCGCGAAATCGGCCAACTCCTGGGGGTGAGTGAATCGCGCATCAGCCAGCTCCTCGGGCAGGCCATGATCCGCCTGCGGGCGCGCCTGCGCGATTGGCAGGGGCGCTGATTTGGCAGGCCCCGGGCCATTCGTTAAGATGAATCCCGGCCACCCCGAGCGGTGGCCTTTTCGTGACCCGTTCGAAAGGCATCCATGAAACGACCCAGTCTCATGGCCCTGTACGAGGCCAACTACCGCAAGCTCGACGCCCTCGTGGACCACTGGCCGCGCGAGGAGGGGCGGGTGGTGCTGGCGGTGGACACCGAGCCGCAAGTGGTCCTCACCCTCGCCGAGCGCTTCCCCTACACCTCCACCCTGGAGGTGCACCTGGTGGGACCGGGCATCCTCGAGCGCCTGGGGGCGCGCGTCCCCACCCTCTACGTACGCGTCTATCACGACGCCAAGGCGGCCGAGGTGCGCGGCTTCCGCGGTCACTGGCGGCTGCGTTCCGAATACCCGCGCCCCAACCCGGACATGTTCGCCCCGGACGAGAAATACCAGCTCAACCGCTTCTTCAGCGAACTGCTGGACTTCTGCCGCCTGCGCGGCGCCCTCCCTACCCTCTCCTGACCCCGTTTCCGGCCTCAATCTTGCCTCGCGCCGGCCGATAGGCAAGGCAAGGGCGAGACGCCCGCAGCGGAGACGAGAACATGGCACGCATCAAGACCGAGGCCCCCGAGGGGGAATACATCGAACCCAGTTCCATCTTTCTGTCCGAGGACTGGGAGATCATCGATGACGATTTCTACGACCTGGACATGATCGACGAGCTGCACATGGACCCGTGGGACGACGAGTCCTGACGCGAGGGGACGAGGACGGGGTAACCAGGGGCGCGGTCGCGCCCCTCTTTTTGTTCAGCGCACGGTGATGGAGACCTTCTCGGAGGCGTCGCCGAAGCGTTTGCCGCCCCGTTTCAGTCGCCACTGGAAGGGGTAGATCCCCGGCTCCAACGGCGCCAGCAGGGTGAAGCGGAAGGCGTGGAACTCCTCCGGTGCCACCGTCGTTCCGCGCGGCAGGTCCAGGGCTGACACCGACCACACCCGCGCCCCATCGTGCAGGGGCACCAGTCGTACTTCGCCGGCCTTCCAAGGACGTTGCCCGGTGTTCTTGAACACCAGGGTGACCGGGTAGGCCCGCCCCACCTGGAGGAGGGCGAAGGGCGGGTCGCCCGCCTGCAGGCCGGGCAGTTGCTGGTGCACGAACTCCGCGTCCCAGTTCGGACGCTTCTCCGCCGCCACCACCGCCACCTTCACCGCCGGTGTCTGCGGGCCGAAGGCGTCGTTCCCGGCCACCGGCCGCCAGTGCAGGGTGTAGGTGCCCGGGCGGCGGGGTGCCTTCACCACCGCGCGGAAGGTCCCGATCTGCCCCGGCGGCACCGGCTTGCGCGGGTCCAGGCGCGCGCTCACCCGTCCCCAGGCGCGGTTGCCGGTCTGTGCCAGGTGCACCGAAGCGGGCCAACTACCCCGCCCCTCGTTGCGATACTGCACCACCACCGTGTAACGCTGACCGGCGGTCATCTGGTCGGGGACCACCTGGGAGACGAACTTGGCGCGCAAACCGGCGGCCTGCGCCGTCCAGGGGAGGGCCAGGAGGAGCAGAAACAGGGGCAGGGCGCGGCGCACGGGGCACCTCCACGGTTGCTACAATGGTCCGCCGATTGTACCCCACCGAGCGTCAAGGATCAGTCACATGGCCGACCGCCGCCCCATCTGTCTCGAAGACTACCGACCGCCCGCCTACCGGGTGGAGCATATCGACCTCACCTTCGACTTGGACCCCGAGGCCACCGAGGTTCTCGCCCACCTGGACATCCGCCGCAACCCGGAAGGGGAGGGCGGCCCCCTGCGCCTGGACGGGGTGGACCTGGAACTCCTGGAACTGCGCCTGGACGACCGCCCTTTGGCTGCCGGCGATTACCGCCTGCACGCCGAGGGTCTGGAGATCGAGCACGTCCCCGAGCGCTTCCGCCTCACCGTCCGCACCCGCATTCACCCGCGCGCCAACACCGCCCTGGAAGGGCTGTACGAGTCGGGTGGCATGCTTTGCACCCAGTGCGAGGCCGAGGGCTTCCGCCGCATCACCTACTTCCCGGATCGTCCCGACGTCCTCGCCCGCTACCGGGTCACCCTGCGCGCCGACCGCGACCGCTACCCTGTGCTCCTCTCCAACGGCAACCCGGTGGCATCGGGCGAGTTGCCGGATGGGCGCCACTACCGCGTCTGGGAGGACCCCTTCCCCAAGCCCAGCTACCTGTTCGCCCTGGTGGCCGGCGACCTGGCGCGGGTGGAAGACCGCTACACTACCCGCAGCGGGCGCGAGGTGGCCCTGCACCTCTACCTGGAGGCCGGCAACGAGCACAAGGCCGGCCACGCCCTCGCCTCCCTCAAGGCCGCCATGGCCTGGGACGAGCGCCGCTTCGGCCTCGAATACGACCTGGACTTGTACCAGATCGTCGCCGTCTCCCACTTCAACATGGGGGCCATGGAGAACAAGGGCCTCAACCTGTTCAACGCCGCCGTCGTCCTCGCCGACCCGCAGACCGCCACCGACGACGACTACGCCGCCATCCAAGGCATCGTCGGGCACGAATACTTCCACAACTGGACCGGCAACCGGGTCACTCTGCGCGACTGGTTCCAGCTCAGCCTCAAGGAGGGGCTCACCGTCTTCCGCGACCAGGAATTCAGCGCCGACATGGGCTCGCGCGGGGTCAAGCGCATCGACGACGTGAATGCCCTGCGCACCCGCCAGTTCCCCGAGGACGCCGGCCCCTTGGCACACCCGGTGCGCCCCCGCTGCTACCTGGAGATCAACAATTTCTACACCGCTACCGTGTACGAGAAGGGGGCGGAGATCGTGCGCATGCTCCACGCCCACCTGGGGGAAGGAGGCTTCGTCCGCGGCCTGCGCCGTTACCTGGAGGAGAACGACGGCCGCGCCGCCACCGTGGAGGACTTCCTCCGCGCCCTGGGCGAGGCCAACGGCACCGACCTCGGTCCCTTCCTCGCCTGGTACGAACAGGCGGGCACGCCGGTGGTGCGCGTCGAGACCCACTACGACCGCGCCGCCCGCACCCTCACCCTGCACTGCGCCCAACACACCCCGC
>WFVN01000022.1 GCA_015491615.1 Gammaproteobacteria bacterium | reverse complement strand
GTCTGCAGGGCCTGGTTGGTGACCCCGGGCTGCACCACCGCCAGACGGTCGTCGGGGACGATCTCCAGGATGCGGTCCATGCGTTCCAGGCTCATCACCACCTCCCCGTGCAGGGGGGTGACGGCGCCGGTGGTGCCGGTGCCCCGCCCGCGCGTGGTGAGGGGCCAGCGGTGGCGGGCGCAGGCGGCGACGCAGGCGGCCACCTGCTCGGCGTCCTCGGGGAGGACCACCGCCGCGGGCAGGGCCTGGCGGCGGCTGTTGTCGTAGCCGTAAGCGAGGCGGTCGGCCTCGTCCAGGTAGAGGCGCGCCTCGCCCACCGCCTCGGCGAGATCCCGCAGGAGGGCGTCGGGCGGGACGCGGCTCATGGCTGGGCCGGTGCGGCGGGTGGGGGCGCGCCGGCGTCGTCGCCGACAGGGGCCTCGAAGGCGGCGGCGTCGTAGGGGATGGGTTCGGCCGGTTCGACGGCTTCTTCTTCCGGTGCCGGCGGCGGGACCGGCGCCGCGGGGCGGGCGAGAGCGGGGGCCGGGCCGCGGCGGGCGTTGTTGACCACCACGCGGCGCACGCCATGCACCTGGCGGGCGACGGTGAGGACGGCGTCGGCCTCTTCGTCGGAGAGGGCCCCCAGGAGGTGGACGGTGCCGGCGTCCACCACCACCCGCGTGGCCAGGGGGTTGAGGCCACGGGCGGCAAGGCTGGTCTTGATCTTGGCGGCGATCCAGCGGTCGCGCAGGCGCGAATCCAGGGGCGCGGGCGGGGCGATGCGGGTCTCGTCGAGGACGGCGCGCACGGCGCGCGTCTCGCGGACGATGTTGAGGGCCCGCTGGTGCAGGGCCTCGTTGGGGACCTCGCCGGTGAGGAGGACGACGCGGTCGTAGCTGGCCACCTTCAGGTGCACCCGCTTGCCCAGCAGGGGGTCGGCGTAGATGCGGTCGGTGGCGGTGATCTGGATGAGCTTGTCGTCCAGAAGGGTGCCGGGGCTGCGCCGGTCGGCGGCCACCACCGCGCCGGTGGCCACGGCGCCCCCCACCAGGAGAGTGGTGCAGCCGCCCAGGGGTAGAAGGAGGGCGGCGATGAGCAGGAGACGGCTAACTCTGGATGGCATTCCGGATCCACTCGATGTGGCCGTCGCCGTCGAGGGCGACGACGTCGATGCGGGTCGGGGCGCGCACCGCCCGGCGTTGCAGGTAGTGGGCGGCGGCGTACAGCAGACGCGCCTGCTTGCGCCGGTCGATGCTGGCCAGGGCGCTGCCGAAGCGGTCGCCGCGCCGGTAACGCACCTCCACGAAGACGAGGGTGTCTCCGTCGCGCATGACCAGGTCAATCTCGCCGCCGCGGCAGTGGTAGTTGCCTTCGACCCAGGCGAGCCCGCGGCGTTCCAGGTAGGCGCGTGCCTGGGCCTCCGCCGCTTGCCCCCGGGCGCGGGCGTCGTTCACGGCAGGCGCTCCTCCACCAGGGGCGGCAGGAGGCGGGGCACGCCGCGCACGAAGCGCGCCCAGCTCAGGCGCCGTTGCATCTGGTGGCGGTCGTCCATGGAGATGACGCCGGTGGCGCCGCGCAGGCGCGCCTCCGGATTGGCCCGGAACCAGTCCAGATAGAACAGGAGGTTGTAGGCGTCGGCGCCGAGGGCGAACAGACGTGCATGCGGGTCCATGCGTTGGGGCCAGAGTTCGCGTGCCGCCTGCAGGTGGGGGAACTGGGACGGGTCCTCCAGGAGCCAGGGGATGTCGCCGAGGACGACCCCGTTCATGTCACGGTCGGCACGTGGGTCGCGCTTGCCCGCGTAGGCATGGGAAGTGGCGTACACGGGCAGGTCGGCGGCGTGATGGAAGCGCAGTTGGGGGGCGATGAGGCGCGCCTGGCGGGGGAAGGCGGCCATGAACACGAAGTCCACGTCCTGGCGCCGGCGCGGCTCGAAACGCAGGCGCACCTTCAACAGGCGTTGCAGTTGCCGGCGCCGCTTCTCACTCTGGTCCAGGTTGAGCATGCGCCTGATGGGCTTGGAGAAGTCGCTCTTGCGCGGCGGGTACTCGGCGGCCGAGGCCAGCTCCCCGCCGACGGCGCTCCAGGCCGCGTCGAAATAGGAGGCCATGCGTTCTCCCCAGCGGCTCTGGGGGACGATCATCACCGCCCGGTCATGGCCGTCCTGCCAAGCGCGACGGGCCACCTGCTCGGCCTCGTTACGGGGAGAAAGGCCGAAGAAGAAATAGTGGCGCGGGAAGGCGCGGTCTTTTTCGAGGTAGTTGAGGGCGAGCACCGGTCGTTGCGGCCGTATCCGCTCCACCAGGCGCGCCAGGCGTTGCTTGCTCAGGGGACCGATGACACGGTCGGCCCCGTCGGCCACGGCGCGTGCGTAGAGGGCCTCGATGGGTTCGCCGGCGGCGGTGTCGTAGATGACCACCTTCGGTGCCTGGTCGCCCAGGGGCATCTCGTAGTAGGCGGCGAGGAAGCCGTCGCGGATGGCCTCGCCGGCCCGTTGCAGGGGGCCCTGCAACGGCAGGAGAAGGGCGATCTGGTGGATGCTGGGGATGGCGCGGGTCACCTCCGGCGGCACCAGGGTGTCGATGAGCGCCGGCAGGGCGGGGTGGTCGGCGTGCGCCGCGCGCCACTGGCGGATACGCGCCTGCAGGCGCAGGGGATCGGGCACGGTGCGCAACAACAGGGCTAGCTGGAACCAGCCGTCCATGGGGGGACTGGCCTGGGCGGCGAGGGCGCGCAGACGCTCCTCTCCGAGGGCGGTCAGATCGTCCAGGAGATCGCGTTGATTGGCCAGGCGCGCTTGCGGATCGGTGAGCAGGGGGTCGAGTTCGGCGCGTGCCCGGGCGGCCTCCAAACGCTGACCGGACAACTCCAGGGCCGCCACGCGCAGACGCAGATAGCGCCGGCGCAGGTCCTCCGGAAGGGCCTCCGGGCGCAGGCCGGCCAGGCGCACCAGGGCCTGTTCGGGGTCGCGGCGGGCGAGGGAGACCTCCGCCTCCAGGAGCCGGTGGCGGGCGCGGAGCAAGGGATCGCGGAGGCGCTCCCGCAGGCGGTCCAGTACCTGTTGCGCCGCCTTGGCGTCGCCGGCGGTGAGGAGGGCGGCGGCGGTTTCCAGTTCCAGGGACTCGCGTCGCGGTGACGGGCTGAGGGCGGCGGCCTTGGCGTATAATCGGGCCGCCTCGGAGGGTTTCCCCGCCTCCATGAGCCGTTGCGCCTCGGCGACGAGGGCCGACGCGCCCCGTTCCGGCGTCGGTGGCGGGGCCGATGGCCGGGGCGGCGCCGGTGTACAGGCCGACAGGATCGCGACCAGCAGAAGCAGTGAGAGACGCAGGATCATCGGCCTATTTTCCGGCCTCGGCCGGCACAATTCAAACCGGATGCGCACATGTCCAGCGGTACCCTCTACATCGTCGCCACCCCCATTGGCAACCTGGACGACTTCTCGCCCCGGGCGGTGCGGGTGTTGCGGGAGGTGGACGCCATCCTCGCCGAGGATACCCGCCACAGCGCCCCGCTCTTGCGCCATTTCCACATCCCCACCCCGGTGCGCGCCTTCCACGAGCACAACGAACGCGCCCGCTACCGGCAGGTGTGCGACGAATTGGAGGCCGGTCACGACCTGGCCCTCATCTCCGATGCCGGCACCCCCCTCATCAGCGACCCGGGGTACCGACTGGTGCGCGAGGCCCACCAGAGGGGCATCCCGGTGGTGCCGGTGCCTGGGCCGAGCGCGGTCATGGCCGCCCTCTCCAGCGCCGGCCTGCCCACCGACCGGTTCGCCTTCGAGGGTTTCCTCCCCGCTCGCGGGGCAGCCCGCCGGGCGCGTCTGGAGGCCCTCGCCGACGAGCCCCGCACCCTGGTCTTCCTGGAAACGCCGCACCGCCTGCAGGCGACCCTCCACGACCTGCGCGACTGCTTCGGCGCGCAGCGGGAGGCCTGCCTGGCGCGGGAAATCAGCAAGCGCCACGAGACCATCCGCCTCATGCCCCTGGAGGTCCTGGCCCGCTGGGTGGACGAGGATCCCGACCAGCGGCGTGGCGAGACGGTCCTGGTGGTGGCCGGTGCCGGTGCGGCCGCCCCATCCCCGCAAGTGGATCTCGACCGGCTGCTCGCGCCCCTGTTGACCCGTCTCCCGTTGAAGGAGGCGGTGGCGGTGGTGGTGGAGGCCACCGGGCTGCGCCGCAACGAGGTCTATCAGCGGGCCCTGGCCCTCCAGGGGCGGACATGAGTGGAGACGGCGGCGTGCCGACTCTATAATTGAGAATGCGAGTCGGCCAGGCAGCCGCTGCGACTTCGGTCGCGGAGGAAAGTCCGGGCTCCACAGGGCAGGGTGCCAGGTAACGCCTGGGGAGCGCGAGCTTACGGAAAGTGCCACAGAGAACAGACCGCCGATGACCCGCCCCGCGGGCACAGGCAAGGGTGAAACGGTGCGGTAAGAGCGCACCGCGCCGCTGGTAACAGCGGTGGCAGGGCAAACCCCACCCGGAGCAAGACCAAATAGGGGGGCGTCCGGCGCAAGCCGGGAGGTGTGGCCCGCACCGCCCCCGGGTAGGTCGCTAGAGCGTCGCGGCGACGCGGCGCCCAGATG
>WFVN01000021.1 GCA_015491615.1 Gammaproteobacteria bacterium | reverse complement strand
GGATGTGGCCGGCCTCCTCCAGGGCCTGGCGGATGGCGAGGATGCGGCCGTCCATCATGTCCGAGGGGGCGACGATGTCGGCGCCGGCCTCGGCGTGGGAGAGGGCCTGCTTGACCAGCACCGCCACCGTCTCGTCGTTGAGGACGTAGCCGTTGTCGTCGATGATGCCGTCCTGGCCGTGGGTGGTGAAGGGGTCCAGGGCGACGTCGGTGATCACCCCCAGTTCCGGGTGGGCGGCCTTGAGGGCGCGCACCGCCCGCTGCGCCAGGCCGTCGGGGTTGTAGGCCTCGGCCGCGTCCAGGCTCTTCTTTTCCTGCGGGACGACCGGGAACAGGGCCACCGCGGGCACCCCCAGGTCCACCAGTTCGGCGGCCTCCTGCAGGAGCAGGTCGATGGAGAGGCGTTCCACTTCCGGCATGGTGGGCACCGCCTCCCGCTGTCCCTCGCCCTCGAGGACGAACACCGGCAGGATGAGGTCGTCGCAGGAGAGGCGGTTTTCCCGCACCAGGCGGCGGGAGAAGGCGTCGCGGCGCAGACGGCGCAGGCGGGTGAGTGGGTAGGGGGCGCGGTGGATCTCGGGCATGTCAGTCCTCCAGGGCGTCGATGACGGCGCACAGGGCGGCGAAGATGGCGTCCACGTCCCCCTCGCCGGGGACCACCTGCAGCTTGCCCTGGTCGCGGTAGTAGTCCAGCACCGGGGCGGTCTGTTCGCGGTACACCTTGAGGCGCTGGCGGACGGTGACCTCGTTGTCGTCCGGGCGCTGCACCAGGGGGCCGCCGCACACGTCGCAGATGCCGTCCTTCGCCGGCGGGTTGGTGTAGATGTTGTACACCGCGCCGCAGCGCTCGCATACCCGCCGGCCGCTGATGCGCTGGACGATGGCCTCCTCGTCCACCTCCAGAAGGATGGCCGCCTGCAGGGGACGGTCCAGGTCGGTGAGGAGTTCGTCCAGGGCCTTGGCCTGGTTCACGGTGCGGGGGAAGCCGTCGAGGATGAAGCCGCGCTCGGCGTCCGGCTCGGCCAGGCGCTCGCGGATGATGCCGATGACCAGGTCGTCGGGGACCAGCTCGCCACGCGCCATGATGGCCTGGGCCTGCTGCCCCAGGGGGGTGCCGGCGGCCACCGCCGCGCGCAGCAGGTCACCGGTGGAGATCTGCGGGACTTGGTATTTCTCGACCAGCCGTTGGGCTTGGGTGCCCTTGCCCGAGCCCGGGGGGCCCATGAGGGTGATGCGCATGGCGCGGCTCCTTGTGGATCGTATGGGAATGGCGGGCTAAAGCTACCCACCCCCCGGGAGCCTGTCAACGCGCCGGAGGGGCGGCTATAATGCGCCCGCCGCCGCATTCCACGGGCGCCAGACCGGGCGCCCCGCCAACCATTTCGAGGGAGGATCCCATGAGCTTTTCCAGCATCGGACCGGGCAAGTCGGTGCCCGACGACGTCAACGTGATCATCGAGATTCCGGCCCAGTCGGATCCCATCAAATACGAGGTGGACAAGGACAGCGGGGCCATCTTCGTGGACCGCTTCATGGGCACCACCATGCGCTATCCCTGCGACTACGGCTACATCCCCGGCACCCTGGCCGAGGACGGCGACCCCCTGGACATGCTGGTGGTCACCCCCTTCCCCCTCATCCCCGGGGCGGTGATCCGCTGCCGTCCGGTGGCGGTGCTGTTCATGGAGGACGAGTCGGGCAAGGACGAGAAGCTCATCGGCGTGCCGGTGTCCAAGCTCACCCCGCTGTACGACCACGTCCAGGGTCCGGACGACCTGCCCCAGCTCCTGCGCGATCAGATCAAGCACTTCTTCGAGCACTACAAGGACCTGGAGCCGGGCAAGTGGGTGAAGGTGGCCGGCTGGGACGGCGCCGAGGCGGCCAAGAAGGCCATCCTCGACTCGGTGGCCCGCGCCGGCGGCTGATCGCCCCGCATCCATGAAAAAAGCCGGCCCCGCGAGGGGAACCGGCTTTTTTCGTGAGCGGACGCGTTTCAGAGGGTGGTGGGACGCACCGGCTGGCGTTTCTCGAAGCGCTCCTGGCAGGTGATGCAGCGCAGGGCGTCCGGCTCGACGGACAGGCGCGGATAGCCGATGTCCTCGCCGCAGGCGATGCACTCGCCGTAGGTTCCCTGGGCGAGGCGGGTGAGGGCCTCCTCCACGCGCCGCAACTCCAGGGCCAGGGTATTGATCGTCTCGATGTTCGCCTCGAAGATCTCGTCCGCCACCGAGGCATCACCGGGATCGTGCACCTCGCCGGCGAGGTCCTTGAAGTCCTCCTCGCGGCCGATTTTTTTCAGTTCGTCGTAGATGTCGCGGCGCAGGTGGTTGTAACGATCCAGAAGCCGCTGCTTCAGTTCGGTGAGCTGTTCCGGGGTCAAGTCTGCCATCGATTCTTTACCTTCCGTCTCGTTGCAAGGCGTTGTCGTATCATAGCTTAACCGAAAGCGGGCACAGCCGCAGGCGAGGTCCATGGGGCACGACCATCATCACCATCATCACCACGGACGCTCCCTCTGGGAGGGGTTGATTCTCACCCTCGGATTCGCCCTCGTGGAGGCGGTGGGCGGGTGGTGGTCCGGGTCGCTGGCCCTCCTGGGCGACGCCGCCCACATGGTCACCGACGGTCTCGCCCTGGGACTGGCCGCGCTGGCCGCCTGGCTGGCGCGGCGACCGCCGTCGCCCCGCCATTCCTATGGCCTGTTGCGCTTGGAGGTGGTGGCCGCCCTCGTCAACGCCCTGTTCATGCTCGTCGTGGTGGCCGGTATTTCTTGGGAGGCCTGGCAACGTTGGCACGAACCCAGGCCGGTGGACGGTGCCCTAGTGGTTGTCATCGCCGCCCTCGGCCTACTCGTCAATGCCTTGGTGGCCTGGCGTTTGCTACGTGGCGAGCGGGATCTCAACGTTCGCGCCGCCTTGCTGCACGTGGCCGGGGACTTCCTGGGTTCCGTGGCCGCCCTGGTCGCTGGCATCGTGATCCTGTGGACGGGGTGGTACCCCATCGACCCTCTCCTGTCGGTGCTGGTTTGTCTGCTGATCCTCGTTTCCACCCTGCGCCTGTTGCGGGAGGTCCTGCACGTGATCCTGGAGGGCGTCCCTCTGCATCTGGACTTGGAACGCATCGGCCGCGCCCTCGCCACCCTGCCGGGGGTGGTCTCCGTGCACGACCTCCATGTCTGGACTCTGGCCAGCGGGCGGATCGCCCTCACCGCCCACGTGGTGATACAGCGCATGGACGTCTGGCCGACGGTGTTGGCCGAGGCCCACCGCGTACTGCGTGATCGCTTCCACATCGACCACATTACCCTCCAGCCCGAGCCCATCGAGGTTCGCGTCCCTCTTTCCGTCGTTCGCTGAGATGCTCTCATCCCTTTGAATAGATAGGGGAAAACCGGGTCGTTCTTGTTCGATCTCGCTCGTCTTCATTGTGTCGGCACCGTTGGAGAATAAAAAAGTATTGACAATGCATCTTATACATGGTGGGCTTAATGAAGATGCACCATAAATGCATCTTTCACTGAAACGGGAGGGTATTCCATGGCAAAACCGAGTGCGCCGTTTCTTTGGGTTGCTGTCCTGACTTTGTTGTTTCTGGCGGGGGAGACCCTGGCCGCCAAGCATGAATTCGAGATCACCATTGAGGAGGCCGTGGTGGAGGTGGCGCCCGGCCTCAAGTACAAGGTCTTCGCCTTCAACGGGCAGGTGCCCGGTCCCCTCATCCGCGTGAAGGAAGGGGACGAGTTGACCGTACACGTCGTCAACAATACTTCGATCGCCCACACCATCCATTGGCATGGGATCTATCAGAAGGACAACTGGCGCAACGATGGCGTGCCCGACGTCACCCAAGAACCCATCGAGCCCGGCGAGTCCTTCACCTACCGCTTCAAGGCCGATAAACCCGGCACCCTCTGGTACCACTGCCACGTGAACGTCAACGAGCACGTGGGGGTACGCGGCATGTGGGGGCCGCTCGTCGTCGATCCCAAGAAGCCCACCCGCCTGGAGAAGAAGGTCACTCGCGAGGCGATCATGATGCTGAGTAGCTGGGAATCGGTGTACGCCGAGAAGTTCGGTGAAGGCGGCGGCCCTAAGGACCTGGCGGATTATTTCTCCATCAACGCCCATTCTTTCCCCCTCACTCAACCCCTGCGCGTGAAAAAAGGCGATGTGTTGCGGGTGCGCTTCATCGGCGCCGGCAAGGAGGTCCACGCCATGCACAGCCATGGCCACGACATGCTCATCACTCACAAGGACGGCCTGCCGTTGCCCGAGCCCTATGCGGTGGACACCATCCTCATCGGTCCGGGCGAGCGTTACGACGCCATCATTTTCGCCGACAACCCCGGTCGCTTCGTTCTTCACGACCACGTCGATCCCCATGTCACCAACGATGGCAAGTATCCCGGCGGCGCCATCACCATCGTCGAGTACGAAGAGGTGGCGCGGGACGACCCCTGGTACGCGTGGAAGGACAAGCAGTACGAACCGGACTTCTACTTCGGCGAATCCTTGAAGAAGGGATATGGGCTCTTCGAACAGGAAGTCTTCAAGGGTGAGCTGTTGGATACCCGCGATCGCCGTCGTCGTCGCTGAGCATCGAAGGAGTACCCATGAAACGCCACATCGCAAGTCTCGTCGTTTTCCTTGCGGCGGCCCCCTTGTGGGCCGCCTCGGGGGAGACCGTGCTCCAGGAGCGTTGCGCCCAATGTCACGACCTCACCGGGCCCGCGCCCTCGACCCTTGAAGAGTTGTGGACGCGCAAGGGGCCGGACCTTTTCTACGCCGGCGTGAAGTACAAGCCGGAGTGGATGGAACGTTGGCTGCAGAACCCCAGTCGCATCCGCCCCGCGGGGATGTTTTATGGCAAGCACGTGCGTACCGGGCCGGACGGACAGGACGTCATCGACGTCGCCTCGTTGGTGGAACACCCCCGCCTGAGTCCCGGCGAAGCGGAGGCGGTGACTCGTGTCTTGATGGCCAAGAAGGCCACGCCCGCTCCGGTTCAGGAAGGTGCCTATCAGCCCGGTCGCATTTCCCTGCGCATGGGTGAGCTGATGTTCGACAAGTTCAAGGGATGCCTCGCCTGTCACCAGATCGAGCCCGATTACGGCGGCCTTTCCGGCCCGGAGGTGTACACCGTCACCGAGCGATTGCGGGAGGACTTCCTGGTCGCCTATCTGCGTGACCCCCAGGCCTTCGACCCCAAGATCTTCATGCCCAACAAAAAGCTGAAGGAACGGGACATCCAGAAGTTCATCCACTATTTCCGGGCGCTGGCCCAGGAGGTGAAGCCATGAACGCAGCCCAACGACTGTTGGCCGCGGCGACGCTGGCCTGGCTGGCCGCGCCCGCCCCGGCGCAACCCTCGGGGGAGGACCTGTACCGCACCTATTGCGCCCAGTGCCATGGCCTGCAGGGCAACGGCAAGGGGATCAACGTGCGCGACATGTCCGTCCAGCCCCGGGATCACACGGACTCCAAGTACATGGCGGGCCGCACCGACGACGAGCTCAGGACAGCCGTCGTCGAAGGGGGACAGGCGCTGAGCAAGTCAGTGCTCATGCCGCCATGGGGGAGTGTCCTGGAACCGCAGGAGGTGGATGCCTTGGTCGCTTACATGCGCGAATTGTGCGACTGCCAGCACGGCCGCCCCTGAGTTTCGGGATCGTTCGAGTGGGTCGGGCGACCGATCCTTTAATTTTCTGTGAGTTCATACAAAGTGGGAGGTAGAACCTCGATGAAAGATCGCAAACGCAATTGGTTGTGGATCGCCGGCCTTACCGCCCTGGTCGCTGCGGGGGCGGTGCAGGCGAAAACGGTGGAAGTGACCCTCACCGCCAAGGAAGTGGACGTGGAAATCGACAACAAGGGGACCAAGTACGCCGCCTGGACTTTCGATGGCACCATCCCCGGGCCGGTGATTCGTGTCAAGGAAGGGGACGTGATCAATTTCACTCTCGTCAACCCCGCCAGCAACAAAAACTCCCACTCCATCGATTTCCATGCCGCGGAAGTGGACGTGCTGGACGAGTTCGCGCCGGTCAAGCCCGGTGAGACCAAGAAATTCAAGTTCGTCGCCAAGCGCGCCGGCGTGTACATGTATCACTGCGGCGCCCCCACCATGGCCCAGCACATCGCCCGCGGCATGTACGGGGTCATCATCGTCGATCCCAAGAAGTACAGCCGCAAGTTCCCCAAGCCCGATCGTGAATACGTCCTGGTCCAAGGCCAATACTTCCCCAACGCCGAGGACAAGCAGGCGATGATCGAAAACCGCGGTTGGGCCGGGTCTCTCATCAACGGAAAGATGTTCCATTACGACCCGGTGCACGACCCCAACGCTTCCTTGGCGCTGGTGTCTAAACCCGGGGAGCGGGTGCGCATCCATTTCGTGAACGCCAACATCAACATGCCGGTGGCCCTCCATCCCATCGCCGGCATCTGGGACCGGGTGTATCTCAACGGCAGCCCGCGCAACGTCATCTATGACATGGCCACATACAATGTCGCAGTCTCCGAAGGGGTCTCCCTGGACATCGTCTCTCCCAAGGATCGTCCCACCAACAACGCCATCGTGGACCACACCATGAGTGCGGCCATGCGCGGCGCCATCACGGTGCTCATGAATACCCCCGACGCTGATCCCAGCCTCGGTCGGGGGGACAAGATCCTGTTGCGCTGAACTCTTTCGACGACCCTGTCAAAAGGCCGTTCCCGTTCTGCGGGAACGGCCTTTTCCTCGCCTTGAGCCCGGACGGACGGAAGGGGTACCCTAGCGTCCATGACCGCCCTGCGATTCACCAAGATGCACGGCCTGGGCAATGATTTCGTCGTCATCGACGCCGTGCGTCAGGACGTCCATCTCGACCGGGAGGATATCCGCTTCCTCTGCGACCGCCATTTCGGTATCGGTTGCGACCAGCTCCTGCTGGTGGAAGCGAGCGGCGACCCGCGCGCCCGCTTCCGCTACCGCATCTTCAACGCCGACGGTTCGGAGGTGGCCATGTGCGGCAACGGCGCCCGTTGCTTCGCCCGCTTCGTGCGCGAGGAGGGCCTGGCGGACGAGGGCGAGATCACCGTGGAGACCGCCGCCGGCCTCATCACCCTCCATCACGAGCCCGGCGGACAGGTGCGGGTGAACATGGGCGTGCCGCGCCTGGAGCCGGCCGAGATCCCCTTCGAGGCCCCTACCCGCGCCCCGGTCTACGACTTGCGGTTGGACGGCGAGACGGCGCGCATCGGCGCCGTCTCCCTGGGCAACCCCCATGCCGTCCTGCGGGTGGCGGACGTCGCCCGGGCGTCGGTGGAACGCCTCGGGCCGGTCATCGAGTCCCACCCCCGTTTCCCCGAGCGGGCCAACGTGGGCTTCATGGAAGTGGTGGGACGCGATCACATCCGACTGCGCGTTTTCGAGCGCGGAGTGGGAGAGACCCTCGCCTGCGGCAGCGGCGCATGCGCCGCGGTGGTGGTGGGGCGCGTCCAGGGCCTGCTGGACGAGACCGTCGCCGTGGATCTTCCCGGCGGCCGCCTCACCGTCCGTTGGGCGGGGGAGGGAGAGCCGGTATGGATGACCGGCCCGGCACAGACCGTTTTCAAAGGGACCATCGAAACATGACCATACCCACGCACAACCGTGAACGCATCGCCCTCAGCGAGGCACGCGTGGCTGCCTATCTGCGCGAGCACCCCGATTTTTTCCTCCGCCACCCCAAATTGGTGGTGGAGCTGACCGTGCCGCACCCGGTGGAGGGTGCGGTCTCCCTCATCGAACACCAAGTGGGGGTGCTGCGGGACGAGAACCGCAAGCTGCGCCGCCAGCTCCACGAACTGGTGGACATCGCCCGCGACAACGACCGTCTGTTCGCGCGCCTGCAGCGCCTCTACCTGGCCCTCATGGAGGTGGAGGCCCTGGAGGACATCCTCGACACCGTCCACGACCACATGCGCCGCAGCTTCGACTGCGAGGCGGTGGCCCTGCGCCTGCTGCGCGGCGAGGCGGCCCTGGCCGGTCGCGGCGAGTACGTCGCCCCCGACCACCCGGGCCTGGCCCGCTTCCACAACCTCCTGCACCAGGGGCGGCCGGTGTGCGGGCGCCTCAACAGCGAGCAACTCGCTTTCCTGTTCGGCGAGGCGGGGAAAGACCTGGGCTCGGTGGCCCTCATCCCCCTCGCCGACGACACCCGCGAGCCCCTCGGCCTGCTGGCCGCCGGCAGCGCCGACCCCACCCGCTTCCGCGCCGGCATGAGCACCGTCTTCCTGGGCTACCTGGGGGAGACGGTCTCCGCCGCGGTGGTGCGCCGCCTGCCGCGCGAATGAGCCCCGATCCCTGGCGCGGGCCGGTGGTGGACTGGCTGCACGGCCAGGCGGTCACCGCCAGCCGCTCGCCGCACACCGTGGCCGCCTACCGGCGCGACCTCGAGGACCTGGTCCGCTGGCTGCGCGAGCGCCACCCGGACCTGCCCGGCTGGGGCGCGGTGAAGGCCGAGCACCTGCGCGCCTGGCTGGGGCAGGGGCGGGCCCGGGGGCTGGCACAGAGCACCCTGCAACGGCGCCTGTCGGCCCTGCGCCGCTTCCTCGACCACCTGGTGGAGAGCGGTGTCCTCCCCGCCAACCCGGCGCGCGGCCTGTCCGCCCCGCGCAAGCCCCGGCGCCTGCCCGCCACCCTGGAAGTGGACCAGGTGACGGCCCTCCTCGACGCTGCCCCCACGGACGACCCCCTGGCGCTGCGCGACCGGGCCATGCTGGAGCTGTTCTACAGTGCCGCCGTACGCCTCGCCGAGCTGGCCGGCGCCGACCTCGCCGACCTGGACCTGGAAGGCGGCTGGATCCGCGTCCTCGGCAAGGGCGGGCGGGAACGCCTCGCCCCCCTGGGGGCGCCGGCGCGCGCCGCCCTGCGCGACTGGCTGCAGGTGCGACCGCAACTGGTCGGCGCCGGCGAGACGGCCCTGTTCGTGGGCCGGCGCGGCACGCGCCTGTCGCACCGCGCCATTCAGCAGCGCCTCGCCCAGGCCGCCCGCCGCCACGGCCTGGACCGGCGCCTCCACCCCCACCTCCTGCGCCACGCCTGCGCCACCCACCTGCTGGAGTCCTCCGGCGATCTGCGCGCGGTGCAGGAACTCCTCGGCCACGCCAACCTCTCCACCACCCAGATCTACACCCACCTGGACTTCCAGCACCTGGCCCAGGTGTACGATCGCGCCCACCCGCGGGCGCGGCGCAAGGGCAAGCCGAAGCCCGGCTGAGGCCGTGTTAGAATCACGGGCTTTGCAAGCGAGAGGACGGCCCGTGGAGCAGTATCGAGGCACCACCATCCTCAGCGTCCGCCGCGGCGGGCGCGTGGTCATCGGCGGCGACGGCCAGGTGACCCTGGGCAACACCGTCATGAAGGGCAACGCGCGCAAGGTCAGGCGCCTCTACCACGACCGCGTCCTGGCCGGATTCGCCGGCGGCACCGCCGACGCCTTCACCCTCTTCGAGCGCTTCGAGGCGAAGCTGGAGAAACACTCCGGCAACCTCCTGCGCGCCGCCGTGGAACTGGCCAAGGACTGGCGCACCGACCGTGTCCTGCGGCGCCTGGAGGCCCTCCTGGCGGTAGCCGACGCGCGTGCCTCCCTCATCATCACCGGCAACGGCGACGTGGTGGAACCGGAGAACGGCCTCATCGCCATCGGCTCCGGCGGCCCCTACGCCCAGGCCGCCGCGCGCGCCCTGCTGGAGAACACCGACCTCGCCGCCCGCGAGGTGGTGCAGCGCGCCCTCGACATCGCCGCCGACATCTGCATCTACACCAACCACCAGCTCACCATCGAAGAGTTGGCCTGCGAGGACGGCCGAGCATGTCCATGATGACCCCCCGAGAGATCGTCCAGGAGCTGGACAAACACATCGTCGGCCAGGCCGAGGCCAAGCGCGCCGTCGCCATCGCCCTGCGCAACCGCTGGCGCCGGGCCCAACTGGACGAGCGCCTGCGCGAGGAGATCACCCCCAAGAACATCCTCATGATCGGCCCCACCGGGGTGGGCAAGACGGAGATCGCCCGCCGCCTGGCCAAGCTCGCCAACGCCCCCTTCATCAAGGTGGAGGCCACCAAGTTCACCGAGGTGGGCTACGTGGGGCGCGACGTGGAATCCATCATCCGCGACCTGGCCGACGCCGCCATCAAGATGAAGCGCGAGGAGGCCAAGGCGCGGGTGCGGGTGCGCGCCGAGGAGGCGGCGGAGGAACGTGTCCTCGACGCCCTCCTGCCGCCGCCGCGCACCGGCGAGCCCCCCAACACCGAGACCCGCCAGCGCTTTCGCAAGATGCTGCGCGAGGGCAAGCTGGACGACAAGGAGATCGAGATCGAAGTCTCCAGCCAAATGGGCGTGGAGATCGTCACCCCGCCGGGCATGGAGGAGATGACCAGCCAGCTCCAGTCCCTGTTCCAGAACCTGGGCGGCGCCCGCCGCCGGCGCCGGCGCCTGAAGGTGGCCGAGGCCCTGCGCCAGCTCACCGACGAGGAGGCCGCGCGCCTGGTGGACGAGGAGGAGATCAAGGCCGAGGCCCTGCGCGCGGTGGAGGAGAACGGCATCGTCTTCATCGACGAGATGGACAAGATCTGCGGTCGCTCCGAGGGCGCGCGCACCCCGGACGTCTCCCGCGAGGGCGTGCAGCGCGACCTGCTGCCCCTGGTGGAGGGCTGCACCGTGTCCACCAAGCACGGCGTGGTGCGCACCGACCACATCCTCTTCATCGCCTCCGGCGCCTTCCACCTGGCCAAGCCCTCCGACCTCATCCCCGAACTGCAGGGGCGCCTGCCCATCCGCGTGGAGCTCGCCCCCCTCAGCGCCGAGGACTTCGTGCGCATCCTCACCGAGCCCGACTGCAGCCTCACCCAGCAGTACCAGGCCCTCCTCGCCACCGAGGGGGTGACCTTGCAGTTCACCCCGGACGGCATCGAACGCATCGCCCAGGTGGCCTGGGAGGTGAACGAGCGCACCGAGAACATCGGCGCCCGCCGCCTGCACACGGTCATGGAGCGCCTCCTGGAGGACCTCTCCTACCATGCCGCAGACCGCGCCGGGGAGACGGTGGTGGTGGACCGTGCCTACGTGGACGCGCAACTGGGCGACCTGGTGGAAGACGAAGACCTGTCCCGTTACATCCTGTGAGGCAGCGGCCATGAGCGGACAACGACGCATCCCCCTTGAGATCCGCCTGCACCAGAAATCGCGCCTGCTGGAGATCAAATTCGACAACGGTGCCCACTTCACCCTGCCGGCCGAGTTCCTGCGCGTCTATTCCCCCTCCGCCGAGGTGCGCGGCCACGGGCCGGGGCAGGAGGTGCTCCAGGTGGGCAAGGAAGACGTCAACATCCAGGCCATCGAGCCGGTGGGCCAGTACGCCGTGAAGCTGGTCTTCACCGACGGCCACGACACCGGCATCTACTCCTGGGACTATCTCTACGGCCTGGGCGAGAACCAGATCCAACTGTGGCAGGAATACCTGGCGCGCCTCGAGGCCGCCGGCCACCGACGCAAGGAGTGAGCATGGGCGCGAGCGACGAGCGCGAGGTCACCGACTTCGGCTACCAGAAGGTCCCCAAGGCGGAGAAGGCGCGCCGCGTGCGCGAGGTGTTCCGCTCGGTGGCGGACAAGTACGACCTCATGAACGACCTCATGTCCTTCGGCGTCCACCGCCTGTGGAAGCACTACGCCGTCCTCCTCGCCCAGGTGCGCCCCGGCCAGCGGGTGCTGGACCTGGCCGGCGGCACCGGCGACCTGGCGGCGCGCATCGTCCCCCGCGTGGGGCCGCGGGGCGAGGTGGTGCTGGCGGACATCAACGAGGCCATGCTCGCCGTCGGGCGCGAGCGACTCACCGACCTGGGGCTGGTGGGCAACGTCCGCTACGTGCAGGCCGACGCCCAGAACCTGCCCTTCCCCGACGACTACTTCGACCGCGTCACCATCGCCTTCGGCCTGCGCAACGTCACCGACAAGGACGCCGCCCTGCGCGCCATGCACCGCGTCCTCAAGCCCGGCGGCGAGGTCCTGGTGCTGGAATTCTCCAAGCCGCGCCTGCCGGGCCTGCGCCCTCTGTACGACCTCTACTCCTTCACCGCCCTGCCGGCCATGGGGCGCCTGGTGGCCGGCGACGCCGACAGCTACCGCTACCTGGCCGAGTCCATCCGCATGCACCCGGACCAGGACACCCTCCTGCGGATGATGGAGGCGGCCGGTTTCGAGCGCTGCCGCTACCACAACCTGAGCGGGGGCATCGTCGCCCTGCATCGGGGCTTCAAGCTCTGAGGGGGCGGCGGTGATCGTCCCCCGCCCCGCCCTCCTGGCCGTCGAGGAACTGATCAACCCCCTGCTGCGCCTGGACCCGCACCTCGCGAGACGCCTGGGGCGCCATGACGGCCGCGTCCTCGCCCTGGAGATCACCGGCCTGGGGGCGGTGGTGTACGTGGAGCTCCTCGCCGACGGCCTGCGTCTGCACCCGCGTCCGCCGCAGCCGCCGGCGGCGTGGGTACGCGGCGGGCCCGCCTCCCTCCTGCGCGTCGCCGCCGGCACCCCGCCGGCCGCCTGCGGAGTGACCCTGGAAGGGGACGTGGGCCTGGTGCAGGATCTCGCCGAGGCCCTGCGCGAGGCCGATCCCGACTGGGAGGAGGCCCTCGCCCGCCTCACCGGCGACGTCGTCGCCCACCAATTGGGGCGGGGGGTGCGCGGCCTGGCCCGCTTC
>WFVN01000020.1 GCA_015491615.1 Gammaproteobacteria bacterium | reverse complement strand
TGCGGGGGAGGAGGCTCCAGCCGAGGCCGGTCTCCACCAGCATGCGCAGGATTTCCAGGTGGTTGCTGGCGAGGGCGACGCGCAGTTGCACGCCCCAGCCCTCCAGGGCCTGGGTGGCCAGGCGGCGGGTGACGGTGCCCTCCTCGGGGAGGACGGAGGGGTGGTCGGAGAGTCGCTCGATACGGAAGGGACGCAGGGCGGCGAGAGGGTGGTCGCGCGCCACCACCAGTTCCAGGGGGTCCTCCCACAGGGGGCGCAGGGCCAGTTCGCCGTCGTCCTCGGGGGGCAGGGTGACCAGGGCGAGGTCCAAATCGCCCCGGGCCACCGCCGCCAGGGCGGTTTCCGAGCCGAGGAAGGAGAGGTTGAGGCGCACCCCGGGGTGTCGCCGGTGGTAGCGGCGCAGGACCGGGGGCAGGTGGTGCAGTCCGATGTGGTGGCTGGTGCCCAGGGCGAGGCTGCCTTCGACCCGGTCGTCCATGCCTTCCAGGGTCTGGCGACAGGCCTCGAGGGCGGCGAGGGCCTGGCGTGCCTGGGGCAGGAGGCGGCGGCCCGCCTCGGTGAGGAGGGCGCGGCGGGGGAGGCGGTCGAACAGGGGACGGCCCAGTTGTGCCTCCAGGGCTTGGACGCGCCGGGTCACCGCCGGTTGGGTGAGGTGCAGGCGTTCGGCGGCGGCGGTGAAGGCGCCGCTCTCGGCCACGGCGACGAAGGCGCGCAGGTTGGCGGGGTCCAAGTCATGCATGATGGTCATGGAAAATATGAGTCGAATGAATTTGTATCATGGATGAGCGCGGCTTACACTCCCCGTCACCCGCATCAGGAGATTGCCGATGAGCGCCCAGACCCTCTACGACAAGCTGTGGTCCGAGCATGTGGTGCGCGTCAACGATGACGGCACCGCCCTGCTCTACATCGACCGTCACCTCATCCACGAGGTGACCTCGCCGCAGGCCTTCGCCGGTCTGCGCCTGGCCGGTCGCAAGCCCTGGCGGCCGGGGGCCAACCTGGCGGTGCCCGATCACAACGTCCCCACGGTGGGGCGCGAGCTGGGCATCGCCGACCCCGTCTCGCGCCTGCAGGTGGAGACCCTGGACAAGAACTGCGCCGAGTTCGGGATCCTGGAGTTCCCCATGAACGACCCGCGCCAGGGCATCGTCCACGTCATCGGCCCGGAGGAGGGGGCGACCCTGCCGGGGATGACGGTGGTGTGCGGCGATTCCCACACCTCCACCCACGGCGCCCTGGGGGCCCTGGCCTTCGGCATCGGCACCTCCGAAGTGGAGCACGTGCTGGCCACCCAGTGCCTCATTCAGAAGAAGTCCAAGGCCATGCGCGTGTGGCTGGAGGGGACGCCCCCGGCGGGGGTGTCGGCCAAGGACCTGATCCTCGCCGTCATCGGCCGCATCGGCACCGCCGGCGGCACCGGCCATGCCATCGAGTTCGCCGGGCCGGCCATCCGCGCCCTGTCGGTGGAGGGGCGCATGACGGTGTGCAACATGGCCATCGAGGCGGGCGCGCGCGCCGGTTTCGTGGCCGTGGACGACACCACCATCGACTACGTGCACGGGCGCCCCTTCGCCCCCACGGGCGAGCTGTGGGAGCGGGCGGTGACCCACTGGCGCACCCTGGTGAGCGACGAGGACGCGGTCTTCGACACCGAGGTGCGCCTGGACGTCTCCGACCTCGCCCCGCAGGTCACCTGGGGCACCTCGCCGGAGATGGTGGTGGGGGTGGACCAGGTGGTACCCGACCCGGACGCCGAGCCCGACCCGGTCAAGCGCGAGGGGATGCGCGCCGCCCTGCGCTACATGGACCTGACCCCGGGGACGCCCATCACCGACATCCGCGTGGACAAGGTCTTCATCGGCTCCTGCACTAACTCGCGCATCGAGGACCTGCGCGCCGCCGCCGAACAGGTGCGTGGCCGGCGCGTGGCCGATTCGGTCAAACAGGCCCTGGTGGTGCCCGGCTCCGGCCTGGTGAAGCGCCAGGCGGAGGCCGAGGGGCTGCACCGGGTGTTCTTGGAGGCCGGTTTCGAATGGCGCGACCCCGGCTGTTCCATGTGCCTGGCCATGAACGCCGATCGCCTGGAGCCGGGCGAGCGCTGCGCCGCCACCTCCAACCGCAACTTCGAAGGCCGCCAGGGCGCCGGCGGGCGCACCCACCTGGTGAGCCCGGCGATGGCCGCCGCCGCCGCCGTGCACGGCCGTTTCGTGGACATCCGCAAGGAGAACCCGTGATGGAAGCCCTGACCCGCCACACCGGCCTGGTGGTGCCCCTGGACCGCCCCAACGTGGACACCGACGCCATCATCCCCAAGCAGTACCTGAAGTCCATCGAACGCACCGGCTTCGGCGTCAACCTGTTCGACGACTGGCGCTACCTGGACCCGGGCGAGCCGGGCATGGACCACAGCCGCCGCCGTCCCAACCCGGACTTCGTCCTCAACCAGCCCCGCTACCAGGGGGCGAGCATCCTCCTGGCGCGTGAGAACTTCGGCTGCGGCTCGTCCCGCGAGCACGCCCCCTGGGCCTTGCAGGACTACGGCATCCGGGTCATCATCGCCCCCAGTTTCGCCGACATCTTCTACAACAACTGTTTCAAGAACGGCCTGTTGCCCATCGTCCTGCCCGCACAGACGGTGGATCGCCTGTTCCGCGAGGTGGCCGCGCAAGAGGGGTACACCCTGGACGTGGACGTGGGGGCCCAGACCATCACCACCCCCGGCGGCGAGGTGATTCCCTTCGAGCTGGACCCCTTCCGTAAGCGTTGCCTCATGGAAGGGTTGGACGATATCGGCCTCACCCTCCAGCACGCCGACGAGATCCGCGCCTACGAGGCGCGTCGCCGGCAGGAGGCCCCGTGGCTGTTCCAGGACCTGAACGAAGGAGACGCACGCCCATGAGCAAGAAGATCCTCGTCCTCCCGGGCGACGGCATCGGCCCCGAGATCACCGCCCAGGCGGTGAAGGTGCTGGAGGTGCTGAAGCGCGAGTGCGAGCTGGACGTGACCCTGGAGGAAGGCCACGTGGGCGGCGCCGCCATCGACGCCGAGGGTACCCCCCTGTCGGACGAGACCCTGGCGCGCGCCCAGGCCGCCGACGCCGTTCTTTTGGGGGCGGTGGGCGGCCCCCGCTGGGACGACTTGCCCATGGAGGAACGGCCGGAGAAGGGCCTGCTGCGCCTGCGCGCCGGACTCGGCCTGTTCGCCAATCTGCGCCCGGCGCTCCTCTACCCGCAGCTCGCCTCCGCCTCCACCCTGCGCCCCGAAGTGGTGGCCGGGCTCGACCTCATGATCGTGCGCGAACTCACCGGCGGCATCTACTTCGGCGAGCCACGCGGCGTGCGCACCCTGGAGAACGGCGAGCGCCAGGGCTACAACACCCTCGTTTATTCCGAATCGGAGATCCGCCGCATCGGCCGCGTCGCCTTCGAGACCGCGCGCCGGCGCGGCAAGCGCCTGTGCTCGGTGGACAAGGCCAACGTCCTCGAGTGCACGCGCCTGTGGCGCGAGGTGATGGACGAACTGGCCGGCGACTACCCGGACGTGGAGCTGACCCACATGTACGTGGACAACGCCGCCATGCAGCTGGTGCGTGCCCCCAAGCAGTTCGACGTCATCGTCACCACCAACATGTTCGGCGACATCCTCTCCGACGAGGCGGCCATGCTCACCGGCTCCATCGGCATGCTCCCCTCCGCCGCCCTCAACGAGCGCGGCCAGGGCATGTACGAGCCCATCCACGGCTCCGCCCCGGACATCGCCGGGCAGGACAAGGCCAACCCCCTGGCCACCATCCTCTCGGTGGCGATGATGCTGCGCCACTCCCTGGGCGAACCTGAGCTCGCCGAGAAGATCGAACAGGCCGTCTCCGACGTGCTGGACGAGGGCCTGCGCACCGCCGACATCCACACCGAGGGCACCCGCCTCGTGGGCACCGAGGAGATGGGTGACGCGGTGGTGGCGGCCTTTATCCGCCGCCTGTGGAACACCGAGGACGTCAAGGACCCCGGCCACTGCCGCCATGCCGGGCTGAGCAACGAAATCGACTGAGAGGGAACGATCATGGCCGAGAAGACGTACGACGTCGCCGTAGTGGGCGCCACCGGCGCCGTGGGCGAGACGATGATCTCCATCCTCGAGGAGCGCGACTTCCCCGTGGGGACGCTCTATCCCCTGGCCTCCGCCAACTCCGCCGGCACCAAGATCGAATTCAAGGGCCGCTACCTCACCGTGGGCGACCTGGCCGAATTCGACTTCTCCCAGGTGCAGATCGCCCTCTTCTCCGCCGGCGGCGCGGTCTCCCGCGAGTACGCCCCCAAGGCCGCCCAGGCCGGTTGCGTGGTCATCGACAACACCTCCGAGTTCCGCTACGACGACGACATCCCCCTGGTGGTGCCGGAGGTCAACCCCCACGCCATCGAGGGCTATGGCAAGCGCAACATCATCGCCAACCCCAACTGCTCCACCATCCAGATGGTGGTGGCCCTGAAGCCCATCTACGACGCGGTGGGCATCACCCGCGTCAACGTCGCCACCTATCAGGCCGTCTCCGGCACCGGCAAGGCGGCCATCGAGGAGCTGGCCACCCAGACCGCCCGGCTCCTCAACGGCAAGCCCATCGAGCCCAAGGTCTATCCCAAGCAGATCGCCTTCAACTGTCTCCCCCACATCGACGTCTTCATGGACAATGGCTATACCCGGGAAGAAATGAAGATGATCTGGGAGACCAAGAAGATCCTCGAGGACAACACCATCGAAGTGAACCCCACCTGCGTGCGGGTGCCGGTCTTCTATGGCCATGCTGAGGCGGTGCACATCGAGACGCGGGACAAGATCACCACGCTCATGGCCCGGGATTTGCTAGAAAATGCTCCGGGTGTCGTGGTTCTGGACACCCGGGAGCCAGGCGGTTACCCCACCCAGGTCACCGAGGCGGCCGGCCATGATCCGGTGTACGTGGGTCGCATCCGCGAGGACCTCAGCCACAACCGAGGCCTGGACATGTGGGTGGTGGCGGACAACGTGCGCAAGGGCGCCGCCCTCAACAGCGTGCAGATCGCCGAGATCCTGGTGGAGCGCTACCTCAAGTAACGGGCGCGGCGGCCGACAGGCGGGTCGAGCCCAGGAAAAAGAGCGAGCATGGAAAGGGATTCGCACGACCATCATCGCCGCTTTGGCGCGGCCCGTTTTCCTTGGCGTCATGGGTTCCTCGCCGCCGTTCTGGTGTTTCTGCCCGGCCTCGTCCTGGCCCTCGGCCTCGGTTCCCTCGAGGTGCGATCGCACCTCAACGAACCCCTGGATGCCACTATTCCCCTCACCGAGGTCCGCCCCGACGAGATCGAGGACCTCACTGTCTCCCTCGCCCCTCTGGATGCCTTCCGGCGCCTCGGTCTGGACGTCACCCCGGCCTTGCGTCAACTGCGTTTCAAGGTGAAAGAGGATGGAGAGGGTGGATATTACGTCCACGTCACTTCCCTCGACCCCATCCAGGAGCCTTTTCTCACTTTCGTCGTCGCCCTCGAATGGCCCAAGGG
>WFVN01000019.1 GCA_015491615.1 Gammaproteobacteria bacterium | reverse complement strand
GGCAGCCCAGGTCGTCGAAGGCCTTCAGGCCCCGCTTGGCCTGGGCGGAGATGGCGTCCTCGTCACCGCGCACGTAGCGATCGAAGGGGCTGTCGGGGGTGAGGAGGGTGCGGATGAAGGCGGCCAAGGCTTCGCTGGCGCGCCGGGCGTCGGGGGCGGCACCGAAGACCGTTTGGAAGCGCTCGGGATAGCCGGGCAGAGCGGCTAGGCGGCGGTCGACGGCGGCCTCGTCGGGAAAGGCCATGATGCGCCCGTCCAGGAGATGTTCGCGCAGCGCCCTTTCCAGGGAGGGGGCGCGTCCGTCCCAGAAGTAGACCGTCTGTATCGCGACGTTCCACAGGGTGGGCGGATCCCGCTCCAGGCGCGGACGGGCCGCCGGGATGCGCCCTTTGGACTCGCCGCCGCCGGAGAGGTCGTGGCAGTCGTTGCAGCGCACGCGGCCGTCGTAGGAAAGGCGCGTATCGAAGAACAGTTGCGCCCCGAGGGCGACCTTGTCCGCTGTCTGGGGGTTGTGGGCGGGGACGTACACCTGCTCGGGCAGGGGTTGCAGGATGTCGTAGGCCTGCGCGGGTAGGGTGATGACGGCGACCGACAGACAGATGAGACGCGCGATGAAGCGCATGGCGTTTCCTCGTTCGTGATCATGGGTGTGCGGCGGCGATCAAGTATCGGAAAGACCTTGCCGATAAGCCTGCACGTGCGGTTCGAGTGCCGCGTCAGGCTATCGGGAAGGTGGAACGATGAACGTGATCGTCGGCGCGTTGGTGGTCATGGGATGTGTCTTCGGAGGCTATCTGCTCTCTGGCGGACACCTCCTCGCCCTCTGGCACCCCAACGAGATCCTCATCATCGGTGGTGCGGCGTTCGGCGCGTTCATTATATCCAACCCCATCAAGCTCATTAAAGAAGTCTTCGCTTTCATCCCCAAGCTGCTCAAGGGGTCCCCATACGACAAGGCCGCCTACCTGGATCTGCTCTCCCTCCTCTACGAACTGCTCAACAAGGCCCGCAAGGACGGCCTCATGTCCCTGGAGCAGGACGTGGAGGCCCCGGCCAAGAGCGCCATCTTCAAGCGTTACCCCAAGATCCTCACCGATCACCACACCCTCGAATTCGTCACCGATTACCTGCGCTTGATGGTGAACGGCAATGCCAATCCTATGGAGCTGGAGAACCTCATGGACGTGGAGCTGGAGACCCATCACCAGGAGGCCCACGCCGTTCCCCATGCGGTGAGCCAGGTGGGGGACGGCCTGCCCGGTTTCGGTATCGTCGCCGCGGTGCTGGGCATCGTCATCACCATGGCCTACCTCACCGAGGGGCCGGAAGTGATCGGCGAGAAGGTGGCCACTGCCCTGGTGGGGACCTTCCTCGGTATCCTGCTGGCCTACGGCTTCGTCAACCCTGCCGCCAACGCCATGGGGCACGTGGTGGAGGCGCAGGGTAAGTTCCTCGAGTGTGCGAAGGTGACCTTGTTGGCCTCGGTGAATGGTTACGCCCCGCAGGTGGCGGTGGAGTTCGGTCGCAAGGCCATCCCTCCTTCCGAGCGTCCCAGCTTCTTGGAGCTGGAGAACCACCTGAAGAAAAAGAAGAAATGACGGGATGGCTCGATGAGCACTGCCACTCCCCCCATCGTCATCAAGAAGATCAAGAAAGTTTCCGGCGGCCACCACGGCGGTGCCTGGAAGGTGGCCTACGCCGACTTCGTCACCGCCATGATGGCCTTCTTTCTGCTGTTATGGTTGTTGGCCACGGCTTCTCCCGAGATCAAAGCGAGCATCTCGTCCTATTTCGAGAACCCCTCGGCGGTGGAGGCGGCGGGCGGGGCCTCCACGAGCCTGATCGAGCTGGGTTCGGGCACCGAGGTGACGCGCGGCGAGGGAGACGAGCGCAACCAGCAGTACAAGGAGGAAGCCCTCGACCCGGCCCTCATCGAGCAGGACAAGAAACGCCTGGAGGAACTGAAGAAACAGGTGGAGGAGGCCATCGAGCAGGACGCCGCCCTCAAGGCCTTCAAGGATCAGTTGAAGCTGGACATCACTGACGAGGGCCTGCGCATCCAGATCGTGGACAAGGACGGCCGGCCCATGTTCGATTCCGGGGGGGCCGAGCTGAAGCCCTATTTCCACGAGGTCTTCCAGGCCCTGGCCAAGCTCATCAACAGCGTGCCCAACAAGATCTCCATCTCCGGCCACACCGACGCGCGACCCTTCCGGCGCGCCGACGGCTACGGTAACTGGGAACTCTCCACCGACCGCGCCAACACCTCACGGCGGGAGTTGATCCGTGCCGGGGTGCCGGAGGACAAGATCGCCCGCGTGGTGGGGCACGGGGACACTGTCCTCTACGACAAGGAGAACCCCTACAGCCCCGTCAACCGGCGCATCAGCATCGTCGTCCTCAGCAAAGAGGCGGAGCACGCCATGCTCAAGGACGAGGGCAACCCCCAGGCGGTGGTGGGTAGCGGACAGGACGTCTCGCACCTGCGCGAAGCGGGGGTGCCGAGGCTGATGCGCGTGCCCGCCGGGCCGGTGGCGCGGGGCGGCATTCAGCGCGGCCCGGTGGCGCGCGGCGGGATCGTCCGCGACCACTGAGGGTCAGTGGTCTTCGCGCTTGTCCCGCTCGATGAGGGCGTAGGCAGAGTGGTTGTGGATGGACTCGAAGTTCTCCGATTCCACCACGTAGGCGGCGATGCGCTCGTCGGCGTCCAGGCGCGCGGCCACGTCGCGCACCATGTCTTCCACGAACTTGGGGTTGTCGTAGGCGCGCTCGGTGACGAACTTCTCGTCCGGCCGTTTCAACAGGCCGAACAGCTCGCAGGAGGCCTCCTGCTCCACCAGCTCGATGATCTCCTCGATCCACACGAAGCCCCGGGTGCGGGCGGTGACGGTGACGTGCGAGCGCTGGTTGTGGGCGCCGTAGGCGGAGATCTCCTTGGAACAGGGGCACAGGCTGGTGACCGGCACCACCACCTTCATGATGAGCTGCGGCTCGCCGCCGCCCAGCAGCTCACCGATGAAGGTGACCTCGTAGTCCATGAGGCTCTTGACGCCGGAGACGGGGGCGGTCTTCTCGATGAAGTAGGGGAAGCGCATCTCGATGTGGCCGGAGCGGGCCTCCAGGCGCTCGGTCATCTCCCGCAGCATCTCCTTGAAGGAGTCCACGGTGATCTCCCGTTCGTGCTGGTTGAGGATCTCCACGAAGCGGGACATGTGGGTGCCCTTGAAGTTGTGGGGCAGGTCCACGTACATGTTGAAGGAGGCCACCGTGTGCTGCTCGCCACCGGCCCGTTCGCGGATGCGCATGGGGTGGCGGATGTCCTTGATGCCCACCTTATCGATGGGGATGCGGCGGGTGTCGGTGCTGGACTGGACGTCGGCGATGGGGCGGTCGTTCATGGGGTGGTCAGTCCTCGCTGTAGCGGACGCTGGCGCGGTCGGTCTCCCACACGGTGACGGCACACACGCGCACGCGTCCGTCGTTCAGGCGCGCGGCCAGCTCGCGGAAGATGTGCGCGGCGATGTGTTCGGCGGTGGGGTTGAGTTCGTCGAAGGGGGGGGTCTCGTTGAGGTAACGGTGGTCCAGGCGGTCCACCACCTCGCGCGCGGCGCGGCGGATGGTGCGGAAGTCCAGGCCCATGCCCACCGCGTCCAGGCGCAGGGCGCACACCTCCACTTCCACCTTCCAGTTGTGGCCGTGCAGGCGCGCGCAGTCCCCGGGGTAGTCGCGCAGGGAATGGGCGGCGGCGAAGTCCACTTGGACCTTGAGGGTGTAGCGTCCGGACATACTTGATTATTTTACTTGGAATTGGCCTGGGCGACCA
>WFVN01000018.1 GCA_015491615.1 Gammaproteobacteria bacterium | reverse complement strand
GATCAACGTTATTACCATCGCTCCGACGGCGTTTGTGACATCGGCGCTTACGAGTATGGCAGCGCACCCGCCCAAACGGGGATATTGGGCTTTTCGGCCGAGACTTATTCCGTGGGCGAAGCCGACGACACGGTCACGGTCACCGTCTCACGCACCGGTGGGAGTGAAGGCGTCGTCAGCGTTCTCCTCATGGATACCCAAGAGGGTACCGCATCCAGGGGACTCTATAGCTGGAGCAGAGATCACGATTACGATCGTTTCGAGCCGATCCGGCTGGAGTGGGCGGATGGCGACTCCAGCGACAAATCTATCGACATCACCATCATAGACGACACTGACTACGAAGGCGATGAAACCATCGAACTCGAATTGGGAAACATGGCCACCGTTTATGGTGGAGCCAACCTCGGCATGACGAAAGCGACCGTCACGATCGTGGAAAACGACGTTCCCGGAAAGATCCAATTCAGCAGTTCTGCATACAGGGTCGATGAAAATACTGGATATGTACAAATCTTCGTAGAACGTATCGACGGTTCCAGCCCCGTCTCCATCGATTACACCACCAGTGACGGGACCGCGTCTGCCGGCACGGATTACACCACCGCGTCGGGCACTTTGAACTTCGCCAGTGGTACCGATAGTAAATACTTTTTTGTCTACGTCACCAACAACGGTGTGGTCGATGGCGATCGAACCGTCAATCTGACTTTGAGCAATCCTCAAGGAGGCTTGACGCTGGGCGACCCCATCCAAGCTGTGCTCACCATAGTGGACGACGACGTGAACCGTGGAACAATATCTTTCGATCAAGAGAGGTATACCATCTCGGAAGACGTCGGCCAATTGATCTTGACCCTGAACAGAACCAATGGCTCTGTGGGCAACGTCAGCGTGAATGTCTCACTACAGAACGGCAGCGCCCTCCATGGAAGCGATTTCAGCGGCCGTAGAAATTTCACCCTGACATTTGCGGACGGGGAAGAATCCGCTTCCGTGACCATTCCGATCATGGACGACGACGCCGTCGAATCCACGGAAATCTTCACCATTGAAATCGACGCCCCCCAAGGTGGCGCAACCCTCGGTACCATCACTCGGGCAGAGGTCGTGATCACCGACAACGACAGCACTCCTGGCACGCCCGAGTTCGGCTTTGCTTCCAACAATGATCCGGATACTTCCAACGCCCCCGGATCCAACACCCCCGGATCAGGATCTGACTCCGGATTTCTCGGCTCCGTCGATATTCTTTCCATCCTCGTTTCATTGGCTCTTTGGGGCTTTGGAAGAAGAAAGGCGGCCAGAGAGTCGGTGGCATCACCTCCCGCAGAAGCTCGATCGAGAATATTGGGAACTAGAAGCTGAGCGTGTTTGTCGCGCGTGACGTCCGCGTCTCCTCCCGGGCTCCGGAAAAAACACAGGAGGGGGTGGCCCAGCCGCGTCAACGAAGCCATCGGCGCCGGCAGTACCACTTCCCGACTCCGGTTCACTTGCGGGAAGTCACCACGCCCTCACTGAAAACAACGCGTTGACAAGGCGCGCCCCGATTCGGGATGCTAGCGGCCCCGATCGCACAGGAGAGACGGCCTTGAACGAGGAAACCCGCGTCCAGATCGACCAGCCCATCCCGCCCTTCCAGGCCCAGGCCACCGGCGGCCGCACCGTCACCGAAAAAGACCTGCAGGGCCACTGGACGGTGCTCTACTTCTACCCGCGCGACAACACCCCCGGCTGCACCAACGAGGCCAAGGACTTCCGCGACCTGTATCCGGAGTTCCAGGCCCTTGGGGCCGAGATCCTGGGCGTCTCCCGCGACAGCCTGGCCTCGCACGAGAAATTCAAGGCCAAGCTGGAACTGCCCTTCGACCTCATCTCCGACCCGGACGAGACCCTCTGCCGGCTGTTCGACGTCATCAAGGAGAAGAACATGTACGGCAAGAAGGTGATGGGCATCGAGCGCAGCACCTTCCTCATCGATCCCGAAGGCGTCCTGCGCCGCGAATGGCGCAAGGTGAAGGTGGCCGGCCACGCCCAAGAAGTCCTGGAGACCCTGCGCCAGCTCGCCCAGGCATGAACGGCGAACGCAAGCGCCTGTTCGTGCTGGACACCAACGTCCTCATGCACGACCCGGCGTGCCTGTTCCGCTTCCAGGAACACGACGTCTTCCTGCCCATGGTGGTCCTGGAGGAGCTGGACCAGCACAAGCAGGGGCACTCGGAGGTGGCACGCAACACCCGCCAGGCCAGCCGCTTCATCGAAGACCTGGTGCGCGGCGCCGCGCACGAGACCATCGTCGAGGGCCTGCCCCTGGCCTGCGGACACGAGCAGGCCGGCGGGCGCCTCTTCATTCAGACCCAGGAACTCTCCTACCAGCTCCCCCCCAGCCTCCCCGGCAACAAGGCCGACCACACCATCCTCGGCACCGCCATCGCCCTGCAGACGGCGCGCCCGGAAGTGGAGGTGGTGCTCGTCTCCAAGGACATCAACCTGCGCATCAAGGCCGCTGCCCTGGGCATCCACGCCGAGGACTACCAGAACGACCAGGTCCTGGAGGACGTGAGCCTCCTCTACAGCGGCCGCTGCGAGCTGCCCGAGGACTTCTGGGAGCGCCAGGGGGAGGCAGTGGAGTCCTGGCACGAGGCCGGCCGCACCTTCTACCGCTTCCACGGCGAAGCGGTGCGCCAGTGGCATCCGGGCCAGTTCGTCCACACCGCCGACCTGGACTTCCAGGGGGTGGTGCGGCACCTGGACGGGGAGACGGCGGTGGTGGAGCTGCTGCGCGACTTCACCGGCCGGGAGAACGTGTGGGGCATCCACGCCCGCAACCCGGACCAGAACTTCGCCCTCAACGTCCTCCTCGACCCCCAGTTCGACTTCGTCACCCTGGTGGGCCAGGCGGGCACCGGCAAAACCCTCCTGACCCTCGCCGCCGCCCTCGAGCAGACCCTGGAACACAAGCGCTTCAACGAGATCGTGGTCACCCGCGTGACCGTCCCCGTGGGCGAGGACATCGGCTTCCTGCCGGGCACCGAGGAAGAGAAGATGACTCCCTGGATGGGGGCCCTCATGGACAATCTGGAAGTGCTCAACCGCCAGGAGGGGAGTGAGTGGGAGCGGGCCGCCACACAGGAGCTGCTCCATTCCCGCATCAAGGTGCGCTCCCTCAATTTCATGCGCGGGCGCACCTTCCTCCACCGCTTCCTGATTCTGGACGAGGCCCAGAACCTCACGTCCAAGCAGATGAAGACCCTCATCACCCGCGCCGGCCCCGGCACCAAGGTGGTGTGCCTGGGCAACGTGGCCCAGATCGACACCCCCTACCTCACCGAGACCACCTCCGGCCTCACCTACGTGGTGGACCGCTTCAAGGACTGGGAGCACGCCGCCCATATCATCCTCCAGCGGGGTGAACGCTCGCGCCTGGCCGACTACGCTGCCGAGGCCCTCTGACTCAGCCCTGGCAGGACTCGGGCGACGTCTCCAGGCGCGGCCAGGCGTCGATCACCGCTTTCACCAGAGCCGCCAGGGGGATGGCGAAGAACACCCCCCAGAACCCCCACAGTCCACCGAAGAACAGGATGGCCAGGATGATGGCCACCGGGTGTAGATTCACCGCCTCTGAAAATAACAGCGGCACCAAGACATTGCCGTCCAGGGCCTGGATCACCGCATAGGCGATCATGAGATAGATGAAATCCGGCCCCCAGCCCCACTGGAAGAAGGCGATGAGGGCCACCGGGATGGTCACCACCACCGCACCGATGTAGGGCACCACCACCGACAACCCTACCAACGCCCCCAGGAGCATGGCGTAGTTGAGCCCCATGAGAGCGAAGGTGAAGAAACTCACCAAGCCGACGATGATGATCTCGATCACCTTACCGCGCACGTAGTTACCCAGCTGCTGGTCCACCTCTCGCCACACCCGCGTCACCAGATCGGTGTTACGGGGCAAGAAGCCACGCAACCAACAGAGGATACGGTCCTTGTCCTTGAGGAAGAAGAAGACCATCAGCGGCACCAACACCATGTACACCAGCAGGGTGATGGCCGAGGCGATGGATTTGAGGGAGAAGGTGAGTAGCGCCTGCCCCGACTGCGCCAGCTCGGTGCGCAGGACAGTGATCACCTCGTTGATCTGCTCCTCGGAGATGAAACCGGGGTAACGTTCGGGGAGCTGCAACAACACTTGCTGGATGCGGGCGATCATGCCCGGTAACTCTTGGATGAACTGCGCCACCTGTCCTGACAAGAGGGGGATGAGCCCCAGGAACAGGAACACGGTAAGGGCGAGGAAGACGAGAAACACCAGATAGACTGCCGCCAGGCGTGGTATCCCCCACTCGTGCAAACGGTCCACGAGGCTGTTGAGCAGATAGGCGATGACTACCGACGCCAAGGCCGGCGCGAGGATATCCCCGAACCAGAGGATGACGGCGAAAATCCCCACCAACAATAGGGCAAGGATCACTACCTGCGGATCGGAGAAGTGGCGCCGCCACCAGTTTTTCACGACACCCATCAGCCCCCGCTCCGCTTCCGTTCCGCGTGCCAACGTTCGAAATGGCGCACGAACACCGCCTCCAGCTCGGCGATGACCTCTTCCCGCGGGCGCCCTTCCAGGGTGTGCTGAGCCATGAGCACCGAGGTCTCGTCCAGCAGGCGCGCCCGGTCGAGCATGGGGTAGCTGGCGGACAGGCGTTTCAGGGCCCCGACTACTGTCTCATCCGGTCGCGGGGGGATGGGATTGGGCCGGTACGGAGGCTCGGGTTCGGCGGGCATCCGCTCGCTGAGGTAGCGAGCGTACTCCAACAGGTGGGCGCGACCGGCCTCGCTGGTCCGCTCCCACAGGCGCAACAATTCCTTGCGCGGATCGGCCATCACTCCACCTTGATGTGGAAGACGGGCGGTTTCTTGCGTTCCTTCATCAGTCCCAGGGCCTGCACCAGGGCAACGATGACCCGGTCGGTGGTCTCCTGGGCCTCCGTCCAGCGCTCACGGAATTCCGCCAGCAGCTCGCCGATGTGCTCCGGCACTTCGCGCTTCGCTTCCATGACCATGTCCTCCAGCATGCCCGGCTTGAGCTCCGGGCGAAACAGGAGGGCGTAGGCATTGGCATGGGGGCGGGCGGCGATCCAGCGGCCCTCGTCGTCCACCAGGATCGGAGACACGCCCTCGGGCAGGTCCACGTCGCCGTGCACCATCACCAACACGTGGCGCCCGTCCACCGCCTGGGCCAGGGGGTCGTCGCGCCCTGCCTCGGTGGCGTGGGCCACCGTCCAATAGGCCCGGTGCAGGGGTTCGGGACGGGCCTCGCCGCCGAAGTGGTGGGCGAGGAGCTGGCCGCCGTAGGCGATGCCCACCACCGGCCGGTCGGCCTTCAGGAACATGTCGATGAGGCGCCGCTCGCCGTCCACCCAGGGATTCTTCTCCTTGTCCGCCAGGGGCCAGGAGGCGGCGAGGATGAACAGGGCGTCGAAGTGGACGGCAGTGCCGGGCAGGTCCTGGCCGACGAAGGGACGAAAATAGGAAAAGCCGATGTCGCGCAGCTCCAACTGATGTTCGATGGCTCCCAAATACTCGCTGTAATTGTGCTGGATGACCGCGTAATTCTTCATGAAACGGCTTCCTTGGCCACGACCCGTGTCCTGATCGGCACATCGACCGGGGCCATGGGGTGTTCCTGACAGTATTGGCGGGCGAATTCCAGCAACTCGTGCATGGCCCGCTGGCGGAACT
>WFVN01000017.1 GCA_015491615.1 Gammaproteobacteria bacterium | reverse complement strand
GCGGCGGCCATGGTTCCTCGTCAGGGCTGAGTGGGGGGATCAGACTTGCATCTGCATCACTTCACGGTAGGCCTCGAGGAGTTTGTTGCGTATCTCCATCATGGCCTCGAAGGAGACCTTGGCCTTCTGCGAAGCGACCATCACCTCCGGCAGGCTCACCTGTGGATCGCCCATCTCGAAGGCCTTCTTCAAGCTCTCGGATTCCTTCTGTGCCTCGTTCACCGCCCGCACCGCCTGTTTGAACAGGTCGGCGAACTCGGGGCTGTCGGCGGGCTTCGCCGGCTGCGGCCGGGTGATCTCGGCGAGGCCGTTGCTCTGGCGAAGCTGGGAGATCATGCGCAGGACGTCGGTCTCGGTCATGGCGATCCTCCTCAGTGGCTGGGGGCGGGGACGTCGATCCCCGCCTCGCGCATGCGGGCCAGTTTGTAGCGCAGGGTGCGTTGGCTGATGCCCAGTTTCTCGGCGGCGAACTTGCGGCTGCCGCCCCCTTCCTCCAGGGCTTCCAGGATGAGGCGGAACTCGCGCGAGCGCAGGGTCTCGCCGAGGCGGCCGCCGCGCGGCGCGGTGACCGCCGGCGCCTCGCGCTCGGGTTCGTCGGGCAGGCCCTCGGCCGTCTCGAAAAGCAGGTCGGCCGGGCGGATCACCCCGTCGGCATGCAGGATCAGGGCCCGCTGGACGACGTTGTCCAGCTCGCGCACGTTGCCCGGCCAGCGGTGGGCGAGGAGCGCCGCCTCCGCCTCGGGGGTGAATTCGGGCACCGGGCCGTGCCCGCCGGCGTGGCGGGCCAGGAGATGGCGCGCCAGGGGGAGGATGTCGCCGGGACGTTCGCGCAGCGGGAGCAGGGCGAGGGGGAAGACGTTGAGGCGGTAGTAGAGGTCTTCGCGGAACTTGCCCTCCCGGACGGTGCGACGCATGTCGCGGTTGGAGGTGGCCAGCACGCGCACGTCCAAGGGGATGAGCTTGTTGCCCCCAAGACGCTCCACCTCCCGCTCCTGGAGGACGCGCAACAGCTTGGCCTGCAGGCCCAGGTCCATCTCGGAGATCTCGTCCAGCAGGAGGGTGCCGCCGTTGGCCTGCTCGA
Source organism: Gammaproteobacteria bacterium (assembly GCA_015491615.1). Taxonomy (GTDB): domain Bacteria; phylum Pseudomonadota; class Gammaproteobacteria; order S012-40; family S012-40; genus S140-43. The sequence continues at coordinate 4,091 of WFVN01000017.1, read as the reverse complement.
ACTTGCCGGGGCAGGCCTTGTAGGCACCGGTGAAGGCCCCCTTCTCGTAGCCGAACAACACCGCTTCGAGCATGTTCTCGGGGATGGCGGCGCAGTTGATGGCGACGAAAGGCTGGTCGGCGCGGGGTGAGTGGTTGTGGATGTAGCGGGCGAAAACTTCCTTGCCGGAGCCGCTCTCGCCGGTGATGAGCACGGTGGCGTCGGAGGTGGCCACCCGCCGGGCCAGGGCGGCCAGGCGGCGCGAGGCCGGATCCTCGGCGATGAGCTCGCCGGCGACCGCCTGGCGCTGGGCGTAGCGGCTCACCATGTGCACCAGGACCTCGGCCTCGAAGGGCTTGACCAGGTAGTCCACCGCCCCCTCGCGCATGGCCTCCACCGCCTTCTCCACCGACCCGAAGGCGGTGATGAGGACCACCGGCAGGTCGGGCTGGAGACGCTTGACGTGACGCAGCAGGGCATGGCCGTCCATGCCCTCCATCTGCACGTCGGAAATGACCATGTCCGGGGCCTCGCTACGGATGCGTTCCAAGGCCGCGTGGCCGTTGGCCGCCTCCAGGACCCTATGGCCGGACTGTTCGAGGATGTCCCGCAGGGCCTCGCGCAGGTCGGTGTCGTCCTCGACGATGAGGAGCGTGGGTTCACTCATGGGTCGTTCTCCCTTGACTGCCCGGGAGGGGCAGGCGGATGACGAAACAGGCGCCGGGCCGGTGGCTACCATCGACCCAAACGGCACCGCCGTGGGCGCGGATCACCGACTGGACCACCGCCAATCCCAGGCCCGTGCCCCGTTCGCGGGTGGTGAAGAAGGGTTCGAAGACGCGCTCGACCAACTCGGGCGGGATGCCCGGGCCTTCGTCGCATAGGCGCAGTTCGAGGGCCGATCCGGCCTGGTCGGGCAGTACCCGCACCGTCAGGGTGACGGTGGATCCGGGGCCGCCCGCCTGGATGCCGTTGGCCACCAGGTTCTCCAGAGCGCCGGTGAGGGCGCCGCGGTTACCGCGCAGGACGACCTCGGGCAAATCGCCGATGGCCAGGCGACCGCCGTTCTCCCGCAGGAGGCCGGCGCAGGCACTACGCAGGTCGTCCATCCAGGCGGCGAGCGTGAAGGTCTCCCCCCTATCCAGACCGTCGCGGGCAAAGGCGAGCATGTCCTCCACCACCCGCTCCAGGTGCTTGAGTTGGGCGAGGAGCTTATCCACCGCTTCGATGCGGCGGGCCGGTGCCAGGCGTGGGTTTTGGAGCTGCCCGCCGTAGAGCATGGCGGAGGCCAGGGGGGTGCGGACCTGGTGTGCCAAGCGGGCGGCCATCTCGCCCATGGCCGAGAGGCGCTGGTGGTGGGCCAGGGCGCGCTGCAGAGCGTGCGTCTCGGTGACGTCCATGAGGAGGACGATCTGCCCAGGCTCGTCCCCCAAGGGGCAGGTGGAGATGCCGGCCAGGCGGCCGTCGCGCAGGCGCACCGCCTGCCCCTCGCCGTCGTCGCTGAAGGCGCGGGCGATGACCTCCCGCCACAACTCCCCCTGCAGGGGCTCGCCCAGGAGGTCCACCGCCGCCGGATTGCATTCCTCGATGACGCCGGCGCCGTTGATGAGGACGACTCCGGCCGGCAGGGCAGTGAGCAGGCGCGAGAGGCGCGCGGCCAGGCGTTCCTTCTCCGCCAGTTCCTCCAGGCGCGCGCTGTGGGCATCGTGGAGCTGGCCGGTGAGGTCCTGGATGCACCGTTCGAGGACGCGGTAGGAACGATCGAGCTGGTCGGAGAGCCGGGTGAAGGTCTGGAACGCCTGTTCCAGCTCCTTCACCGCGGCGGGATCCGGGTCGGGACTGGTGAGTTCGTGAATGGATACGGACACGCTTCCCTCCTTCCTCCCGGGACCCCATGTCCGCGGGCAGGAGGGGAGGGAGCAAGAAGCGTGCCCCGACTTTTATCCTTTCAGATCATACACTTGAAAAACCTCGCAGGGCGTCACGTCAAGCATTTGACGCTTCTTCCCGCTGCGCCTGGCCGGGACGCTGGAGCCCATACTTGCGCAGCTTCTCCACCAGGGTGGTGCGGCGCATGCGCAGACGCTTGGCGGCATGGGCGACGACGCCGTCGGCCTCCTCCAGGGCCTGGCGGATGAGATCCACTTCCACCTTGGAGAGGTGCTCCTTGAGGTCCAGACCCTCGCGCGGCAGGCGCGGCGGATGGCGCTCACCTTCGTAATAGCTGGGCAGGTCCGGCAGGCCACTGCTGGCGACGATGGCCTCCGCCTCTTCGGAAGGCCGACCGCCGACCGGCTGGAACTTTTCCGGCAGGTCCTTGAGATCCACCACCTGGTAGGGATACATGATGACCAGACGCTCGATGAGGTTGGCCAGTTCGCGCACGTTGCCCGGCCAGCGGTACTGGCACAGGGCCATCATGGCCGCCGGAGTGAGGCGCACGGAACCACGCTTCTCCGCCTCCAGGCGGGCGATGAGCTCGTTCACCAGCAGGGGGATGTCATCGAGGCGTTCGCGCAGGGGCGGCATCTCGATGGGGAAGACGTTGAGGCGGTAGAAGAGGTCTTCTCGGAACTTGCCCGCGCGGATCTGCTCCTCGAGATTGCGATGGGTGGCGGCGATGATGCGCACGTTGGCCTTCTGCGTCTTGTTGGAACCGACTCGCTCGAAGGTGCGCTCCTGCAACACCCGCAGGAGCTTCACCTGCATGGTGAGACTCATGTCGCCGATCTCGTCCAGGAATAGAGTACCTCCCTCGGCCAACTCGAAGCGCCCCTGACGGGCGCTGATGGCACCGGTGAAAGCCCCTTTCTCATGCCCGAACAGCTCCGACTCCAGCAGGTCACCGGGGATGGCCCCGCAGTTCACCGGTACGAAAGGACGGTTGCGGCGCTTGGAGTGGTAGTGGAGATTTCGTGCCACCACTTCCTTGCCGGTGCCCGACTCGCCGAGGATGAGCACCGTCGCCTCGGAATCGGCCACCTGCGCCATCATCTCCCGCACCTTGCGGATGGCACGACTGTTGCCCACCAGAGAACGGAACAGCTCGGGGGAACGGGGACCGGCGGCCTGCTGGTCCTTGGCGTTGCGAAAGACAATGGCTTGGTGTACCGCGTCGGTGAGACGCACGTAACGCAAAGGGAGTTCCAGACAAGTGAAAGCCCCCTCCTCCAACTCCTCACCCGGATCGAACTCCCCGCCCTTGGGGATCAGTTTGATGATGGGCAGGCGTCCATCCCGCTCGCGGATGGCACGAAACACCTTCATGGTCCGCTCGGGACTGCCGCACTCGCCGAGGATCACCGCCGCCATGTCCGGATTGTCCTGCAGGGCCTCCTTCCAGTGGCCACTGTCCGACACGCGGGCGGGTTGGTCGATGAAATCCAGGATGGAACGATAGGCGTGACGCTTCTGGGCGTCATCCTCGATCACTAACACGGTGTTCTTCGCAGAGGACATGGGCTCTCCCTCGTTTTCCGATAGTTCGCGCGTTTGCCCGTCCCGAGGCACCCCTCCCCCATCCCTGGATGGCCCGGGGGCTCCCCTACCGCGCCCCCGGCCTCATATCGTTATGACCCGGCAGTTAAGCACCATTCCCCAGGCATGTCAAAAATTCGGCACGCCCGACGACCGCCTGTTCAGGTTCCCACCGGCACGGATGCTGCTATTCCCCCATCGACCCATCGACCGGAAACGCAGACCATGAGCACACAGGCACCCCCCTCCCATCCCCTGAGCGAGGCCATCACCGCCCTCCAGAGTGGCCACCGCGAGCAGGCGCGAGCCTTGGCCGAGGCGCACCTGGGCCAGTCCCCCAACGACTTCGACACCCTCCACCTGCTGGCCGTGGTCCACCTCCAGGAGGGAGATCTGGACGGCGCCGAGACCTACTACCGGCGTGCCCTGAAGGCCCGTCCCGGCGCCCCCCATGCCCTCAACGGCCTGGGCGCCATCGCCCTCGCCCGCCGCGATGCACCCGCTGCCGAACGCTGCTTCCGCGAGGTCCTGGATCAAGACCCCACCCACCCGGAGGCCGGCCACAACCTGGCCAACCTGCTCCTGGACCTGGGGCGCGGAAAGGCCGCCGAGACCCTGTTGAACGGCCTGGTGGC
>WFVN01000016.1 GCA_015491615.1 Gammaproteobacteria bacterium | reverse complement strand
CCTCGACGACGTGGACATCCTCATTCAGCGGTCCCGCTACGAGGAGTACGGAGAACCGGCACGCCTCGGGCACACCTGGGTGGTGCAACCGGGATCGCGCGGCATGCGCCTGGGCAAACTGGACCTGACCATCGACGGCGGCACCGTCACCACCCTCTCCCAGACCGTCATCCCCCTGCCCAAGGCAGTGGGCGAGGCCGAGCGCCTGCACGCCTGGTACGACGCCTACAACGCCGCCGTGAAGGCCGACTACGAGCGGCGTGTGGCCCTACGCGCCCGGCAGCAGTCCACCCAGGGCCCCTACGCCGGCGAGGCCGTGTGCAAGACCTGCCACGCCAAGGAACACGCCCGCTGGCTGGACACCCCGCACGCGCAAGCCTTCTACACCCTCCAGGACGCGAACAAGGCCTTCGACCCCGAGTGCCTGGCCTGCCACACGGTGGGCTTCGAACGGGAAGGGGGCTTCATCGACCCGCAGCTCACCCCCGGCCTGGAACACGTCCAGTGCGAGAACTGCCACGGTCCCGCCCGCGCCCACGCCGAATCGGGCGGCGCCACACCCACCCCCCACCGCGACTGGACCAAAGCGCAGGTGTGTGCCCAGTGCCATGTGCACGAGCACAGCCCCGAGTTCGACCTTTCCACCTACTGGCCCCGCATCGCCCATGGTGAACGAAAGTGAACGAACCACGACATCCATCGGAGGGCGACCGCCGCCGGACGGCGCATGTGATCGACGGCGTCCCCGGCCTTTCCCCTTCGCCATGCCGATCGCGGCACACGCCCGGTCCATGAAACCGCTCGTCTTCATCCTCCTCGCGAGCCTGGCCGGTACCGCCGCGGCGGCCCCGGTGCTCCAACCGAAGGTACTTGCCACCCATCCCCACGACCCCACCGCCTTCACCCAGGGCCTGGCCTGGGCCGAAGGCTGGCTGTTCGAGAGTACCGGGTTGTACGGCGAGTCCAGCCTGCGTCGCTATCGTCCCGGCGGCAAAAACGGCCTCATCAAGCGCCTCCCCAAACAACTCTTCGGCGAGGGCCTGGCAGTGGTGGAAGGGCGCCTCGTCCAGCTCACCTGGCGCGCCGGCCTGGCCCTGGTCTACGACCGCCACACGCTGCGCTACCTGGACCGCTTCCGTTACCGGGGCGAGGGCTGGGGGCTGGCCTGGGACGGCCACCGCCTCTACCACAGCGACGGCAGCGACCGCATTCTCGTGCGTGACCCCGACACCTTTCGTACCATGAGCCTCATCCAGGTGCGCGACGGAGACAAACCGGTGAAACGTCTCAACGAACTGGAATGGGTGGCCGGCGAACTGTGGGCCAACGTCTTCGAGACCTCGCGCATCGTCCGCATCGATCCCGAGAGCGGGCAAGTCAAAGGCTGGATCGACCTCGCCCCCCTGCGTCCCGAGGAGACCCGTGGAGACGCCCTCGCGGTGGCCAACGGCATCGCCTACGATCCACAGGGCCGGCGCCTGTTCGTCACCGGCAAGCGCTGGCCGGTACTCTACGAACTGGCTCTGCCAGAAGACTTGGAAGACCAGCACGCGAACCAGTCCGCGAACTGATCCGCAGGCATGGGCGGGGCGATGTAATACCCCTGCACCAGACGGCACCCCATGGCCCGCAGGGCCTCCAAGGTGGCGAGGTCTTCCACCCCCTCGGCCAGCACCTCCTTGCCGAGGCCACGCGCCAACCCCACCACCGCCTCGACGATCACCCGATCGTCCGGGCTCGCGTGCATGTGGCGTACGAAACGCCGGTCGATCTTGATCTCGTGCAAGGGCAAACGTTGCAGACAAGTGAGAGAGGAATAGCCGGTACCGAAATCGTCCAGGGACAGTCGCACCCCCATGGCCGCCAACCGTTTCAATTGCACGAGTGCCTGATCCGGATCGGACAACAAATACGTTTCGGTGATCTCCAGGGTCAGGTGCTCGGCGGACAAGCCGTGTTCGACCAAGGCGCATTCCACCGCCTGCGCCAGGTCCGGCTCGGCCAGGTTGCGGGTGGAGAGATTGACCGACACGCGCAACGCCTTGCCCTCTCCATGCCAAGCCGCGGCCTGGTCGAGGGCGTGATTCAACACCCAGCGGGTGAGACGATCAATGAGTCCGCACTGCTCCGCCAGGGGGACGAACACGTCCGGCGTCACCGGCCCGTCTTCCATCCCCCGCCAACGTACCAGGGCCTCCACGCCTACCACCCGTCCGCTGGCGACGTTCACCTGGGGCTGATATTCCAACCACATGCCGTCGAAATGGATCAATGCCTCGCGCAAGGCCCCTTCCAGGCTGGCCCGGTAGAGACGCGAATGGTCGCGGGCCTCGTCGTAGATCTGGAACACATCGCCCCCCTTCTTGGCCTGGTACATGGCCACATCCGCCAAGCGCATGAGTTGCTGCGGATCCCGACCGTGGCGGGGACACAAGGCGATGCCGATACTGATCCCCACCTCCACTTCACGCCCCTCCAGACTGAAGGGCTGAGCCATCGCGGCAGCGATCTTGCCCGCCACCAGGACCGCCTCCTCTTCGCTGCCCACCCCCGGGATGAGGGCGGCGAACTCGTCCCCGCCGAGACGCGCCACCGGATCGCCTCCCTGCAGGCGTTCCACCACGTCGGTCTTGCGCAGGACGGAGGCGAGACGGTCGGCCACCTGGGCGAGGAGTTGGTCGCCGGCCAGATGCCCCAGGTTGTCGTTGACCCACTTGAAGCGATCCAGGTCCATGATGAACAGGGCGAAGGGGGCCACCCGGTGCTGGTTGAGGCTGACGTGCAGCTCCAGCATCTCGTTGAAGCGGGACCGGTTGGGGAGGCGGGTAAGGGTGTCGGTGTAAGCCATCCGCTCCAAGGTCAGGTAGAGGTCGCGCAGCTCCCTGCCGGTCTGGTTGAAGGCCTCGGTGAGGCAACGTACCTCCCGCCCGCCGGTGAAAGGCAAAGGCCGGTAGTCCTTGGGGTCCATCTGCGACAGGCACGCCAGACCCTCCCCCAGGGCATTGATGGGATCCAATACCAGCCGCCGGATACGCCGCCACAGGAGTTGGGTCAAAACGAGAATCACCGCCACCGTACCCAACACCAAGAACCACTGTATCCACGCCAGTCGGGTGAGCAGGACATTGATGTCCTTGGCCACTGTCAGGGTGAGTACGCCCCCTTCCCCCACGAGCCGGTGCTCCGCCTTCAACCAACGGGACTCCCCGCTTTCCGGCCAATGTTCGGAACGGGCGATGAGCCGGCCCTCGGCCATCAGGGTCACCGGCAATTCCAGGCGTTGCTCCACCTTCATCAAGGCCTGGACAGGGTCGATCAAGTTGAGGAGGTAAGTACGCGGTCGCAGTCCACCGAACGGTTGCGCCACCAACCACAACGGCCGCCCATCGTGGAAACACAGAGCGGAGGTCGTCTTCAGTCGCTCCACTTTGTCCCGCTGAGACCAGCGAACGCGCGTCTGGGAACAGACACTGAAAGGATCTATCAGGCTCTCGTGGGCGGTGATCCACGGGGAAAGATCGGCATGGGTCAGCGCCAACCCCACTGTGGGCACCACACCGGCGGTGATGTAGTACTGGTGGAACTGCTCGTCCAGGAGCGTGTGCATGGCGTCCACGGTGGGTGCTTCCATGGCCGCATGGAATTCCTCGTCCTGATGCACCGAAATTCCCATTTCCACCGCCCTGGCGGTGAGTTCGTCCAGCAACGGCGGGACTTCCACCGACAACAACTCACCCACGTAAGCACGCTGGTCCTCGAGAATCATCTGTCGGTACACGAAACCGGTCAGCAAGGAGAGTCCTATGGCCAACCCCCCCATGAGCGTCATGGCGAAGGACAGCGACCCCCGGATGCTGGGAGCACGCCGATGCTGTTCGGAGGCCTCTGTCGGCATGGCTTCTGCTAGGCTGAATTCCTGAGGTCCCCTTCGGCAATCCAAGGAAAAAACTTGATGACGGACGACACCCTCCTAGCGCAGGCCGAGCGCTTCTATCGCAACGAAATGCACGACTGCTTCCTCTATCAGTCCCTGGCCGAGCGCAGCCGCGACGATCACCTGGCCAAGCAGCTACGACGCATCAGCCGCATGGAAGCAGGGCACGCCAAATTCTGGGGACGGGTGATCGAGGCCCGTGGCGGGCGCGTGCCCGAGGTGGCCCCGCCGCGCCTGAAGATCGCCCTGCTGGGTCTGATCGCTCGCGTGGTGAGCCCCCTGTGGCTGGTGGCCCTGTTGGAGATGGGCGAGGGTGGGGCGCAGCAGGAGTACCACGCCATCTGGCGCACGCGCCTGCTGGACGAAAAGGAGCAACGCACCCTGGCAGCAGTGGTCCTCGACGAGATGGAACACGAACAGGTTTTCCGCGAGGAAGCAGAGCGCCTGGGGGGCAACAACGTGCGCGATTTCGTCCTCGGGATGAACGACGGCCTGGTGGAAATCCTGGGGGCGGTCACCGGCCTGTCCGCCGCCTATCCGGGGGCGCCGCGGGTGGTGGCCCTGTCCGGCCTCATCGTCGGAGTGGCAGGGGCCTTGTCCATGGGCATCGGCGCCTTCATCTCCGTCCGTTCCCAGCGGCAGGTGAACGAAGCCCGCCGCCGGCACATGGACATTCTCTTCGAGGTGGCGCCGCAGCGGGCGGGCGAGGCCCTGCGCGAGAAGCTGGCCGACAGCGGCCTGCCGGACGAGGTGAGCCGCGAGGTGGCCGAGCGCATCGGCGACAATCCCGACGCGGTGCGCGGCCTACTGTTGGAGCCGGTGCAGGAGAACGAGGTGCGCTCGGGCCTGTTCACCGGTTTCGCCTATCTGTTCGGGGTGATCTTCCCCCTCACCCCCTACTTCTTCGCCGACGACTCCTTCTCCGCCCTGGTGGGATCCATGCTCTTCGCCGGCCTTGCCTTGGCCACCGTGGGCCTGTCCATCGCCGTGCTTTCCGGCATATCCATCCGCACCAAGGTGCTGGAGATGGTGGTCTCCGGCCTCACTGCCGCCGCCCTGGCTTACGGCTTCGGCTTGGCGATGCAACATCTGTTCGGGATCGAGGCGGGGGTGTGACTCAGGGCCAGTCCACCTGCGGCAGGGTCCACAGGCGGGAGTGGGGTTGGGCCATGCCCAGCTCGATCTCCTCCACCACCTCCAGGGTCTCGGCGTCCAGCAGGGCGATCACCCCGCGTTCCCCCACCGAGCAGGCGACGAGGGCGGTGCGCCCATCCCTGTCGGGGAAGAATTCCAGGGTCCCCACCGCGCCGCCCAGGTCCACCTCCCGGGGGGCGCGCAGGGTGGGCAGGCCGTCCAGGTCGAAGACCAAAAGGACGGTGGCCTTCAGATTGGCCCGCTGGGCCTCGCTGCCGGAAGCACCGGTGGTGAGGTAGAGGTACCGCCCCTCCGGGTCGAAAAAGTACTTGGAGAGGTAGCGGTCGGGGAGGGCGAGGCTGTGGCACACCTCCAGGCCCTCCGGATCGAGGACGGAGAGGCGGGCGAGGACGTGTTCGGGGTCGGACTTGCGGTCGGCGCCGCGGCCAATGAGCCAGCGCCCGCCGGGGACGGCGAACAGGTTGCTGTGGCCGGGGAAGTCCACCCGCCGGACGACCTCCAGGTGGTAGGGGTCGATCTCCACCACGTTGCCGTAGCCGTTGTTGAGGTTGTACACCCGGCCGGTGTGCTCGCTATAGGCGGTGCCATGGGGGAAGGCGTGGTTGCCCTCGCCCTCCTCGCGCTCGGGCTCGCGCAGATCGAAGCGCTTGATTAAGGTGAGGTCGTCGTCGCGGTCGAAGTCGTTGACCACCACGTCCAGAGTGCCGTCCTTGAGGCTGCTCACCCACAGCAAGCGGGGCATGTCCGGGCGCTTGGCGCTGGGCCCGGTGTATTCGGCCTGGTGGTGGCCGCGCCCCACGCAGACAGTGGCCAAGTGACGGGCCACGGCGGAGTTGATGTCCTCCATGGCGGTCACCGAGGAACCCTCGTGGCCGCAGTGGACGGTGTCGTTGCCGCTTTCCTTGTCACCGTCGTTCATGAAGAAGGCGCGCGCGGAGTAGGGGTCGGGGTAACAATGGGCGGCGAAGGCGTCCGCGGGCAGGGCGTCCTCGCAGGAGAGATAGATGGCGCGAGGGTCCCAGAGGATGACCCGGTCCTCCTCGTCCACCCCCACCAGCACCGGGCGCTCCAGGGACGGCAACCCAGTGGCCGGGGCCTGGGGCAGGTGCTCCACCCGGGTCCGACCGCCGTGGCGCTGGACGATCACCAAGCGGCCGGTCTTGCGATCGCTAAGGTAGCAAGCGAGGCGGAAGTCCTGGGCGGTGCGGTTCATGGCGTTCCCTCGTAATGTGACGGACGCGACATTATGCCGCCGAGGAAAGGACGCGGCAAAACGCAATCCCAATCTGCTCGCCCGAACCATAATGCCCCCTCCTTTAGGAGGGGCGGCATAGGAAGGGCGGCGACAGGGAAAAACATGACGATGAAGCAAAGCAAAGGGCAGTGAACCCGTTGGCGGTGATTCAGTTAGGTGGTGGACAGGGTTACGCCAGGAAGCAATCTCCCAACGACCCGGCCCGAGCGCACACCCGATCAAGCGACCGATGGCCCCGTCTCCACTTTAGCTCCCTGCGGTCGGCCTCACCACGTCAAAAACCATGATGTGCGCTCATCGCCCACCACTTCATGGTACACCGGCCCTTTCCCAGTGCGGACAGAGTCACTTGCAAAAACAGACGGCCCCCGACATTTACCATACGGGCCATCAGGCCTCAATTACTTGCTTCTTGAACATTTTCAACAAAATAGTCCAAATATTGAACGTATCTTCCAAGTTTTCGACCGTCACCCCATGATCAAGATTTACGTGCATGTTGATGTTCGGATCGCCATCGTCGTCCAAAAACGCTTGTGCATATTTTTTAGATTTATTCCACTCGTTTATTTCTTTCAGAGGAACCTTGACCCCGACCCAAGCAGACCCGAACATAATGGAGTCACATTTTTTTCCATTGTCGTCGCAGCCATAGAAATATATGACATATCTAGTCCCATCAACTCTTCCGCTGATGTATGGAACACCACTATTTGTCTGTTTTAGGCGCGCACTACCAAATCCCTTGGCGATATTTAGAATCGAGTCTGGCTTTTCAGCAGTCACGATTTCCGCCGCATGGACTACGGGAGAAGTTGACACTATAGACAAACAGACCACCCCCAACAAACCAAGCCAATCCTTCTTCTTCACTTCCTTGCCCCCCTATACAAAAATTTTTCAAAAGACGTTAGCACTGCGAACCCAAAATACCCACCGGCTTAATTAGACACTCAAGAGCACTTCTCCACGACGACCCTTGTGTTTATAACCAGACCGATGGGCAAGCAAGGTTAGCACGAATAAACGATTGAATCAATAAAAATACACCATGAAATTTTATTTATGGATAACACCCAGGTCTCCGACAATAGTTCACGGTTAACTTCTGATTCCACTTTTGGTTCGAGGGGAAAGCCAAATGAACAATGACATAGAACGCAGTGAGCCGGCCGGGGATGACCCGGCATATGGCCAAACGACGGTTTACGCTATCACATAGAAGGGACCAGCATCTGACGGCCCGGTCTGGGTGCACGCCCACGGGCCCCTCCGGGATCTTCCTTTGGGTCTCTTTTCTCCATCCAGTCTTTCACCTGGAGGGAACCCGCAAAGGGATTCAAGCAATGGAGGTATGATTTGAACCGAAAAGAAATCCCGGCCGGGGCGGGGTTCAGGCACCTTCGGGTTCCGGCAGGGCCAGGGGCGAGCGCAGCTTGAGGATGTGCTTGCGCCCTTCCCCATCGACGGCTTCCACCGATTTGAGTCCTTCGGCGGGGTCCTCGTCCACGTACACTTCCTGCGGATGGCGGATCATGTGGTCGAGCTTGTCCAGGACCACTTCGACGAGGTCGTTCTTGGGATCGTAGTCGATGCCTTGGAAGGCGATCCACTCGGCCTCCACCTGGTCACCGATGTCCAGGCTGGCGGTCTCGATCTCCACCAGCTTGGTGCCCAGTTCCTTGGAAACGCGGTTGAAATAGTCTTTCCATTCGCTCTTTTCCAGTTTGCGGGTCGCCATGTGTCTTCTCCTCGGATTGTTTGCCTGTGTCTGGGGAAACTGGGGGCGGCAGGCCGTCGTTCCAACCCGCCGGTGGTTTCAGATTAGACCGTCAGCCCCGTTCCGCCAGGAGGCGGTCGACGAGGGCGCGGGCCTGACCCAGGTAGCCGCTGCCGAAGAGGTTGAGGTGGTTGAGGACGTGGTAGAGGTTGTAGAGGTCGCGGCGCACGGAATAGCCCGGGTCCAGGGGGGCGGCGTGGCGATAGGCGTCGTAGAAGACGCGCGGGAAGCCGCCGAAGAGTTCGGTCATGGCCAGGTCGGCCTCGCGGTCGCCGTAATAGCTGGCCGGGTCGAAGATGACCGGCTCGCCCGCCTCGGTGTAGTCCACGTTGCCGGACCACAGGTCGCCGTGCAACAGGGATGGGCGCGGCCAGTAACCCTCGAAGAAGACCGGCAGGGCCTCCAGGAGGCGCTGGCCACGGTCGTAGAGTTCGCCGCCGTACCCCTGGGAGGCGGCCAGGTCGAATTGATGGCCGAGGCGCTGATGGCGCAGGAACTCGATCCAGTCCTCGTGCCAGGGATTGGGCTGGGGGGTGGAACCGATGGTGTTGTCCCGGTGCCAGCCGAAACGCTCCGCCTCCACCGCGTGCAGGCGCGCCAGGGCCTCGCCCAGGGCCGCCGGGTCGCCGCGCCCGCCCAGGGGCAGGTATTCCATCGCCAGGTAGGCCCGGCCTCCGGCGGTGCCGTGGGCGATGGGCCGTGGCACGCGGGGACCGCCCGCGCGCGCCAGTTCCTCCAGGGCCAGGGCCTCGGCGGCGAACATGTCGGCCAGGTGGGCGGCGTTGAGCTTGACGAACAGGCGCCGGCCGTCCGCCCCCTCCAGGATCCAGGCCTCGTTGATGCAACCGCCGCCCGCCGATCGCCGGCGGGTGATGGCGAAGGGTTCGCCCAGGGCCTCGGAGACGGCGGCCTCGATCTCGTTCCACATGGCTCAGCTCCCCTGGCGCTTGGCCGCCAGGGCCTCGGCGTCGAAGGCGGCGTCGATGCCGAGGATGGTGCGCTCGATGAAGCGGAAGCCCTCCACCGGGGCGTCGTCGGCCATGTACTGGAGGCGGATGGGGCCGAGGGCGGTGACTGCGGCGGCGCGCTCGATGGGGGCGTCGGCCTCGGGCCGTTCGGCGGCCCGGGCGATGAGGGCGATCACCTCCCCGGCCAGGGGGTCGGGGTGCTCGCCGGCGAGGGCGCGCTCGAGGGTCTCGGCCACGTCGCCGCACAGGTAGTCGTAGGGGAGTTCGCGCTGCAAGTGGTCCAGCAGTTGGGCGAGGGTCATGGTCGCTCCGTCACGGTTCACAAGGAAATGAGCAGGTCGGCTTCCAGGTCCACGCCGGCCTCGTCCTGCACCCGTCGTAAATAGTAGAGCAGATGGATGGGCAGGGCGATGCCGTCCAAAAGCTGCAGGGGAAAGAGGGCACCGGCGAGGACGGCGTCGGCGAGGCTGGGCCGGCCCAGGTACCAGCCTTGGCGGGCCAGGTGCCGCCCCAGTTCCGGCAGGCGGCTGAGGGCGGACAATTGCCCAAAGGCGGCATAGCGGTCGTTGGCCAGGGCCTCCAGGGTGAGACCGAAGCGGCGCCGGGCCTCGCGCGCGTGGGCGGCGCGGGCGTCGGCATCGTCGCCGAGCCCCCGCCAGGCATAGCCCACCGGGGCAGCGAGGCGCGCAAGGAGGGGCAGGGCCTGGTCCAGCCAGCGGCGCAGGGCGGCCCAGGCGTCGGCATCCGGGGCGGGGGCGCGCTGGGCGCCGAAGCGGATATCGAGACTGGGGAAGTCGTCCCAGCCGAGGTGTTCGGCGTGCCCGTCCGGCCCCTCCAACAGGGGCGTGCGGCAGGGTTGGCCGAGGCGGTAGAAGGTGGCCAGCTCGTTGTAGGGGAGGCGGTGGTCGGTGCGCCCCACCCCCTTCAGGCCCAGGGCCAGGCGCAGGGCCTGGGCGGCCGGCTCCCAGGGGTGGTAGTGGAGGGTCAGAGCTTGCTCAGGATGCGGCGCCACTGGGCCTCGGTGACCGGGGTGATGGACAGGCGGTTGCCCTTCTGGACCACCTTCATGTCCGCCAGTTCGGGGTCCGCCTTGAGCTCCTCCAGGGTGATGGTGCGGGGGAAGCGTTCCACCAGGCGCACGTCCACCATGTCCCAGCGGGGGTTCTCCGGGGTGCTCTTGGGGTCGTAGTACTTGCTCTCGGGGTCCCAGGCGGTGAAATCGGGGTAGGCCTCGCGCACCACTTCGGCGATGCCGACGATGCCCGGCTCCTTGACGTTGGAGTGGTAGATGAACACCCGGTCGCCCTTTTTCATCTGGCGCATGTAGTTGCGCGCCTGATAGTTGCGGATGCCGTCCCAGTGGTCGGTCTGGTCCGGTTGCGCGGCCAGGTCGTCGATGCCATACACGGACGGCTCGGTCTTCATCAGCCAGTAGTTCATGGGGGCGTCTCTCCTGCGCAGGGGATCCAACGGGTTTCGGTGACCACCGCGTGCAGGGGGACGTCCCAGGGTTCGGCGGGCAGTTCGGGGACTTCCTGGAAGTCGTAGGCCACCCCGATCAACAGGGGCCGCCGCCACTGGCGGCGCTGACGCAGGAAGGCGAAGGTGCGGTCGTAGAAACCGCCGCCCATGCCCAGGCGGCGGCCCTGGGAATCGAAGGCTACCAGGGGCAGGAGGACCAAATCCAGGGTGTGGGGTGGCACGGCCTCGCCGGGATTGGCCACCGGTTCGGGGATGCCGTAACGGTTGGGGGCGAGGATGTCGCCGGGCCGGTAGGGGTGGAAGGCAAGGCGGTTGCCGGCGAGGACGCGTAATACCGGCAGCAGGGCCATGCGCCGGGCGCCCCAGAGGGCATCCAGCAGGGGTGTCGGGTCCACCTCGCCGTCGTTGGGGAGGTAGAGGACGATGCGGCGGGCGCGCTGAAATTCGCTGCGCCGGCGCAGGCGCTCGCAGATGGCGTGGGAACGTTGGAAACGCTCCACCTCGGACAAGGCCCGGCGGCGCGCCCGCAGGCGTTTGCGCAGCTCGGTCTTGTCACCGTGGGTGGTCAATGGGCGGGCGTCCCGGTAGGGAATTCAAGAGGCATCCTCCGCATGAGCCGTGCGCCCTTCGCTCTTGAACCCAGCGGTCCAAAAAAGGGCTTCAGCCGGACAAATTAGGCTTTCCGTCGCGCGGACATGCACACATTGCCGGGATCCACCCCCGAGCGATGCGTATCGGCTCAAGAAAAATCCTGGGCGTCACGCACACCGCAGAGGATGCCAAAACGAAAAATCTCAAAGCTCCGCCAGCGTCTTTTCGATGCGGGTGAGGAGGGACTCGGTCTGCGCCTTCACCTCGCGCCGCTGGCACTCGATCTGGCCCCCATTCTGCAACAATTCGTGGGCGATGTTCAACGCGGCGAGGATGGCCACGCGTTCGGTGCCCAGCACCCGCCCCCGGTCGCGGATCTCGCGCATCTTGCCGTTCACGTACTGGGCGGAAGCGAGGAGGGCGTCGCGTTCGTGGCTGGGGCAACCGATGCGGTATTCTTTGTCCAGCAGGCGGACGGTGACGGTCACCATCTCGTCCATCAGGCTTCTTCCTCCATCTCCTTGAGGCGGGCGATGATGGATTCGACCCGCACGCGGGCATTCTCGTTGCGTTCCACGAGCAGAGCGCGCTCCTCCATCAGCAGAGTCACCTGGGCGCGCAGCATGTCGTTCTCCTCCTTGAGACGCCGGCAGGTGGCGATCAAGGCATCCATGCCGCGTTCCAGGGCCTCAAGGCCGTAAGGATCCTGATCGTGTCTCTCATCCATGGAACCAGTCTAGGGCCCCAGACGCGAGCCCGTCAACGCGTTAGAATGGGAGCCGAAACCTGGTTCAAGGAGCCCACCTTGAGTCGATCCGAAACGGAGAAGTGCGCCACCGTCGAGGGCCGCTCCCGGCGTGGCCGCCCCTGCCGACTCATCGACCGCACCGGGATCCTCTCGCGCGAGATTCTGGAGTCGCTCTTCGCTGAGCTCGTCGAACAGGATCAATTCGGCGCCCTGGGGCTCTCCGAGGGGGAGGTACTGTCCCTGGACGCACCCCGGTTCACCCACACCCAACTGGAGGGGCGGCTCTACCGCTTCTTCTACCGCTACCACCCCGTCATCGAAACCTTCTGACCATGCCCGCCGACACCTACCCCGACTTCCACCAGCTCGACGCGATCCTCTCCCGCAGCCAGGCCCTGGCCGGCGCGGCGGAGAGCCACGGCATTCTCTGCGGCCTGTACTGCGCCGAGGGCAAGCCGGACCAAGACACCTGGCTCAAGCACGTCCTCGGGGAAGTGCCCGCCGAGGACGAGGTCGCCGCCGAGGCGCGCGCCCTGCTCACCCAGGTGCACGACGCCACCATGGCGCAACTGGCCGCCGGGGATTTCTCCCTGCGCCTGCTCTTGCGCGACGACGACGATCCCCTCACCGCCCGCATCGAGGACCTGGCCCACTGGTGCCAGGGCTTCCTCGTGGGCCTGAGCCTGGGGGGCATCACTGACATCGAAAAGATGCCCGAGGACGCGCGCGAGATCACCGAGGACCTGCTGCAGATCTCCCGCGCCCACTTCGACCCCGAGGAAGAGGCCCCGGAAGAAGGCGAGACGGCCTACGCCGAGGTGGTGGAGTACGTGCGCATGGGGGTCTTCGTGGTATTCTCCGAGCTCAACCCCGAAAGCCCCTTGGACCAGGGCGAGCCGGCCATCCACTGACAGCCCCCGTTGGGGCATAATGCCCCCATGGAACCGCGCCTCGACCCCGAGATCCACGCCCGCCGCCGGCGCCGCCTCATGCGCCGCATCGGCCTGGAGGGTATCGCCATCCTCCCCACCGCGCCGGTGTGCTACCGCAACCGCGATGCCGACTACCCCTACCGCCCCGACTCCGACTTCTACTACCTCACCGGCTTCCCCGAGCCCGGAGCCTGCCTGGTCCTCGCCCCCGGCCACGAGGAGGGCGAGACGCTCCTC